>JAOZSG010000323.1 GCA_029939785.1 Fidelibacterota bacterium
ATGAGTTTTTGCCATTATAAAGAAGTACAATACCTTCATCTGTGATTAAGGCGGGTGGGCCACATTCTGCAAGATCACTATCAAACATATTTTTTCTTAATTTAACAACTTTTTTAAGATTTCCACGCTTATCCAAAAGAGGATTCCAATCAATTAAATTTTCAGACCAGGCCAGATTAATGAAATATTCCCCCCAATACATCCAGTATTTTCCATTTATTTTTGCAACAACCTGTCGGTCTCCATCCATTTTTGTAACAATGGAACCTGATTTTGACCAATGATTTTTAAATTTCTCTTTATGAGCCTTGCCAAATGCCAGCCCTTTTTTATCCCAATTAATCAAGTCTTTTGAAGTGGCGACGCTTAACCTGGCAATCTTATGGTTCCATGATGTATAAGTCAATATATATAGTCCATCAGCAGTCTCAACAATCCTTGGATCTTCACAACCTCCCGGATAATCATATTTCTTAAAATCATCATTATCAGGAAATAAAACCGGTGTCGGGTGTTTTGTAAAATGAATTCCGTCATCACTATATGCTAATCCAATTCTGGAAGTTCGTCCTCCAAGATGAGCTGCAGGATTATCTTCGCAACGTAAGAGTAAATAGACTTTATTATCTTTCACTATAGCTGCAGGATTAAACACATCTGCTTTTTGCCATTTCACACTTTGGTTTTTTACTGGGCAGAAAAATGAGAGAGTAGAATCTGCTATAATAATAGGATTTTCAGAGGGTTTATAAAATGACTGAAAATCAAATTTTATTTGAGCATGTGTATTAAATGCAATTAATATTAATATGGATACTGAATATATGAATATTTTTTTCATTACTTTACTTCTATTTTTAAAATTTCATACTATACTTTTAACTTACACATAACATATCTATATTATATCTAAAAATATCAAATTATCTGGATTCTAAAAAGAAACAATATAAAAATGTAATATAAACAATAAAAATCAAAATTATGCAAATTCCAATATATACTAAAATAAAAGTGATTTGCAACTTTGAAGAAGAATTTAAAATATCAAACTCACCTTAAATTACTCTATACATATTATTTTGGATGTCAATTTCATATCAAATAAATGAAACCTTCGGAATGATTACAAAATCTTCCGAATGGTTGAGTCTTAGTAATTGTATAAAACCACCATTTTAAAGGTCTAGCGACCATTTGAAAGGTGGAGGTGTAAGTAAAGGGAAATAAAATTCTCCGTAAAGGTGCAATTTCAGTGAAGACAAGTGAAAAGGTTTTGATTCCTATGAGCATGCGATGGTTCTTTGATTTGTCTTGGAAAAGGCAATCCTGATTGGAATTATTTTGTTCCCCATGGACCAGATCGAATCATGAGCAGAATCCAGGCAAAATAAAGTATTGATCTTACAGGAATTCAAAGATTCTATGGAAGGAATTTTCACAACTTCAATAAGAAAGAATATTTTAGATGAAGCAACGATAGTCTATAAACCAATGTGAAAGATAATTTCTAATATTAAAGAAATTATCGATATCCAGAAGATTATCAAACCTGTTTATAATTTTAAGGCATGATTATTATTTCAGCATTTCCTGCAAGCTTTCAGACAAATTCTTTAAAGATTTGATATATTGATTAAGTTGTTTTGAACTATTAGAAATGGTCACAATTTTTTCATTTAACATTAATATATTCTCTGCAATTTCCGAAGCAGATTCAGAACTGTGTTTTACATTTTCATTTACACCAGAAACATTATTTGAAACACTTATAATATTTTCAGAAATTTCTTTTGTTGAATCAAATTGTTTATTTATTAAATTTGTAATATCATCATTATTATTGCTTACACTTTTTATATTAGAATTAATGTCCGTAATTTCATCAATCACATCTTTTGTGGATTTTTGGATTGATGAAATATCATCTTTAATTTTTTCAGTTGCAGCGGCAGTCTGTCTTGATAATTCTTTTATTTCATTAGCAACTACAGCAAATCCTTTTCCGGCATCACCGGCTCTTGCAGCTTCTATTGTTGCATTCAAAGCCAAAAGATTTGTCTGATTTGATATTTCTGTAATAGTTTCCACAACTTTTCCAATTTTTACTGCTTTATCTCCAAGAATTGAAATATTTTCATTTGCAATTTCAACTTTTTGAACAGAACTATGAGTATTATTCTGTGCTTCTTTTGCTACTTGAGTGATAGAATTAAGAGCAGATATCATTTTTTCAGATGATTTTGCAATATTAGAGGATTTCAATGATGTTTCTTCAGCATTCTGAGAAACAATATTAAAAGTTGCACTTAGTTCTTCAGACGCACTTGCAACAGTGTTGGATTCTGAAGACATTTCATCGGATTCATTCTCCAAACTATTTGATAAATCAGTAAGATCCATAACTGAAGAATTTAAATTTTTAATAGTCTCTGAAATATTTTCTAAAATGCTTTCAACCCTAGTTTTACTGGTATTTGCACTAATAATATTATCTAAACCAGACTTAAATCCTTTATAACTATTTAATGTCATCTGAACCATAATTAGAACAAATAGGGAAACTAAAATTGACATTGAAATCCCAATACTATTATGGATAACAATACCAGAAATAATCAATGGACCCAATATTAGAACATGAAAAGCCAATCCGAGTTTATATCTTGGTGCCATAGAGTATGTAGCACCACTCGCAATACCTATTGTTGCTATTATTATTGAAAAAGTGGCATTGGTGAATTGATAATAATATACAGTCATTGCACAAAATATTCCCCAGAAAAATCCTGTTAATAATGATATAATAGAAAGTGTCTTTTTTAAAGAATTAAAATCATTGCCTTTCAAAAGTTTCTTTGAAAATAATATCCTAAATATTGTTGAGATTGATATTAAAATTCCGATCAGCAACACAGGTTTTGTATGCTCACGGAAAAGAGGTGTTAGGAACATCAGCACAATAAATAATACAATAATTACCGCTGAAGAGCTGGAACGTTTTGCAAACTCATTATATAAATCTATCTCAAATTGTTTATTTCTATTAATTTTAGTCATATACATGTCCTCTTGTTTTTTTCAAAAATATGTATGAAGTGCAATTTTCACACCATTGGTTATAAAGAAAATTAATGAACTACCTCGCTGCAAGCAGACGAGGTATCAGGTTGACAATTTTAAACTAAAAACGCAGCAAGTAGCGGGGAATTAAACCACAATGTGGGATTAAAAAATAAAAGAAACCTTCGAAATGGTTCATAAACCTTCCGAAGGTTGAATCTTAGGACTATTGATCCTGTGTATTGCAAGATTAGGAGTGGATATTCAATGTAAAATATTAACAAAGAGATATCATATGAAATTGTATTTAGGCATTGATATAGGCAAACTGTTTTTTACAACAGCTCTATGTAATGAAGAATTAGGATTTAATACAAGTCACCCAGAATTATCAAATGATTTAGAGGGTTGGGAAACTTTAAAACAATGAACATTAAAATATTTCAATAAAATAAAAATTAAAAATGTTCATTTAGTAATTGAATCTACAGGAGGCTACTAAAAAATACAGATTTTGAGATAACTACCTTAAATCCTGTTATCCATGAATTTCATTTTAGATTACTTGGTAAATGAAACCCAAAAATTTGTTTGATATTTAATACAGAATCTCAGCGGTTAGGTTTTTACTTTTTATGAGTTTATCATTATTAAAATCATTATTTTTCTAATAATCAGATACTTATATATATATTTAATTAATAATTCGTTCCAGTAATTTTGATTGTCAGGAATTAAAGATAATTTT
>JAOZSG010000324.1 GCA_029939785.1 Fidelibacterota bacterium
TGCAGGATGCTCGGGAACTTGTTCTGCTTGTAATTCCAATAGAAATGATTTATGAGTAAAGATAGCATTGATTTATGAACAAGGATGGTTGATTTTTGATTTATCGATGAGATGACAATTTACATTATAAATCCTAAATCGTTAATCGACATTCGTAGATCGAGAAAAGTGAAAAGAGAAGAGTAGAATGATTTTAAAAAGACAAAATTATCAGGAGAAATAGATGTTATTAATTATTAGCGGTATAATTACATTTTTATTAATAGCTTTAGTACTTACTGCAGCAATTGTATTTATCGAATCAAAATTGGTTTATAAAGGTGATGTGAAAATCACAATTAATAAAAATCCCGATAATGATATTAATACTATTGCAGGAGATACATTACTTAATACATTGAATGACAATGATATTTTCATCCCTTCCGGATGTGGAGGAGCTGGGACTTGTGGTGTTTGTAAGTGTCAGGTGACAAAAGGTGGCGGTGATATTTTACCTACTGAAGAAGGACACATAAACAGAAAACAAGCAAAAGAGAACTGGCGCTTGACTTGTCAGGTTAAAGTAAAAAATGATATGGAAATTCATATTCCTGAAGAAATTTTTAATGTGAGGAAAATGGAATGTGAAGTCATATCAAACCACAATGTATCAACTTTTATCAAAGAGTTTAATGTAAAACTTCCAGAAAATGAGACTCTTGACTTTGAAGCCGGAGGATATATACAGATTGATGTTCCTAAATATGATATAAGTTTTAAAAGTGATATTATTATTGAAGATATGTATAAAAAAGATTGGGAAGTAAACGGACTTTTTGATCTGACAAGTAAAAATAATGAAGTTACTTCCAGAGCATATTCAATGGCAAATTATCCGGTTGAAAATGATATTGTGAAATTAAATATCAGAATTGCTACACCACCATGGGATGGTAAGAAAAAACAGTTTAAAAAAGTTCCTCCAGGTGTATGCTCTTCATATATATTTAGTTTAAAACCAGGTGATAAAGTTGTTGTGTCCGGGCCATATGGTGAATTTTTTGCCAAAGATACTGATAATGAAATGGTATTTATCGGTGGAGGTGCTGGTATGGCACCAATGAGATCTCATGTTTTTGACCAATTATTAAGATTAAAATCAAAAAGAAAAATGACTTTCTGGTATGGAGCAAGAAGTTTAAAAGAGGTTTTTTATCAGGATGAATTCGATAAACTGGCAAAAGAAAATGAAAATTTTACATGGAATTTGGCTTTATCTGATCCCCAACCGGAAGATGATTGGAAAGGATTTGGGGGTTTTATTCATCAGGCTCTTTTTGATAATTATTTAAAAAATCATCCAAATCCGGAAGATTGTGAATATTATATTTGTGGTCCGCCAATGATGTTGACGGCTGTCACAACAATGCTTGATAATTTGGGTGTTGATGCTGATAATATATTATATGACGATTTTGGATGATAATCTATTGAATTGATTGAAGTTATGATTAGAGGAGAAAATAGCAATGAAAACAGCAGGAGATATTGTAAAAGCAAAAGGTAATCACATGGAATTTGTTCTTTCAGGTGATACATTGAGTAATGCACTTAGTATAATGGTTAAAAAAAATATTGGATCTATAGTCGTAATGGAATCTGAAAATGTTGTAGGTATTTGGACAGAAAGACATTTGATGAAAAGTATATTAAATAAAGAATTTAATATTGAAACTGCAATTGTGAAAGATTATATGACTAAGCAAATTGATATTGTAGATTATAAAGAACCAGTTTATAAATTATCCGATAAAATGTTAGGATTATATACAAGATATTTTTTTGTTGAGAAGAATAAAAAAATTATTGGAATACTTTCTTCAGGAGATATTATTCGTGGATGTTTGATTGAAAGTAAAAGCGAGGTAAAAAGCCTGGGTTGGGAATATTATGAAAAAAGGATGCATTAATTATTTTTTAATATTGTAACTATTAATTGTATTATATGAATTAATTTACATCTTAGATTATCAAGGTATTCTATTTATGAAAAAACGAATAATTTTTTATTTCCAAATTCTTACAGCATTAATATTAATTTTATTAGCTTTTGCAACATTCTTTAATCAGAAGGGAAATCCGGATACATTTAGCCGGGTATTCCTTGTGAAATATCTTGCACTCGATCATTTTTATGATTCTATTCAAAATATTAGTCTTTTTTCAATAATGATTTTATTAATCTTCATTTCAATAATTTTTGGTGTATTAAAAAGAAAAATTCAGGTAACTCTTCATGTTATTATTGCAATATCCTTTATGATAATAATTTTTGATAAAAGTTTTAACTTAAGAAAAATAGTTCCAATTCGGGAGGGAACAACCCATAGTTTCAGTGAATTAGTCAACAATGAGTCTGATACTAATATATTATTGCATTTAAATCAATTTGAAATCGAACATCACCCAAATAGTAAAATGCCTAAAGCCTTTACAAGTGAAATAGTAATTGATAATCAGGATACTGTTTATATTAATGTAAATAAACCTCTAAAAATCGGTAAATATCGACTGTATCAGAATGCATATGAGAAGATATTTTTATATGAAATTGATGTAAATAATGAGAAATACTATCTGTTTTCCGGAGATACGATTTCTACTGCTGAGTATAATATTTACTTAAAAATCATTAATTCTAATTACCAAAAAGTTCTAATTGGAATAAATAATGAATCAGGAATCGTAAATTCCAATGGAGAAAAAAATATTATAAACAATCTTCCGGTTAAGGTAACTTTTGTTGAAATGAAATTTATTAGTAAATTGGAAATTGCTGAAACAACAGGCATGAAATTGTTATTAATATTAGGAATCGGATATTTGGTCGTGATCGGAATTGCATTTTGGAGGAAAAAATAATGGATTTTGAATTTTATCTTATTTTAATTTCAATTTGTACATTTATTTTAAGTCTGTTTTTTTCTCTAATAATTAAGAATCAAAAAATAGCGAAATATCTTATTATTTATGCAATTATAACACAATTTATTATTTTGGTTGTACGTTCATATCTGGCAAAACATCCACCTTTTACCAATATGTATGAAACAATGATTCTTCTGCCATTTTTGTTCTCAATGAGATTGGTACTCTGGAAAAAACAGATTCCGGGTAATGCAAAATATGGTGTGATTACTCTAATAATAATTCTTGATTTAATTGCGTTAATCTTACCTGAAGATATGAAAGCAATAAAACCTCTAATGCCTGCATTAAATAGTTTATGGATGTATATCCATGTTCCATCTTATTTTGTGGCATATTCATCAATGTTAGTAGCATCAATCTTTGCAATAATCTTGTTATTTAAAAATCAGGATATCAAAAAAACAAAAGAACTTGAAAAAAGATTGAATGAGGAAGTGAAAATATCTTTCTTCTTTTTAAATTCAGGAATGATAACCGGTGCAATCTGGGCATATTTTAGTTGGGGAACATATTGGAGTTGGGATACTAAGGAAGTATGGTCTTTGATTAATATTCTTGTTCTTACCTATTATTTTCATTTGAATAAATACACCCGAATAAAAAAATCATTAATCGTTATACTTACATTTCTAACAATTATTTTTACTTATTTTGGTGTTACTTTCATTTTACCGGGATTGCATAGTTATGGTTAATATAACCAACCCATTCCATCAAAAATCCTAAATCGTTAATCATCAATCGTAAATCAAAAACATTGGATCAGGACGTAAACTCATCTGAAGAGTTATCTTAGTCAATGAATATTCCCAAAGAGGGCAGGTTGTGTGAGAATG
>JAOZSG010000325.1 GCA_029939785.1 Fidelibacterota bacterium
GTTCTATTGGACTTGGATTCGCGATACCAATCAATAGAGTAAAAGAAATAGTATTGGAACTGAAAGAATTTGGAAAAGTGGATAGATCATATAAAACTGGATTATCAGTACAAAATCTTGATCCTTATATTGCAAAAGTTTTAAAACTTGAGGTTCAGAATGGAGTTATTGTTACTGAAATTAAAAAAAATAGTGCAGGTGATAAAGCCGGAATTACAGTTGGTGATGTGTTACTGGAAGTGAACAAAGTAAAAATAATTTCAGGACAAACTATTACAAATTTAATATATGAAAATTTTTATAAATCCGGAGATATTCTGGAATTCAAAATAATCAGAGAAAATAAAGAAATAATAAAAAAATTAAGGTTGGAATAATAGAATGATTGAACGATATACTTTGCCTGAAATGGGAAAAATATGGTCAGAACAGAGTAAATTTGAAGCATGGTGGAAAGTTGAATTGGAAGTTTGCCGTGTACAGTATGAACGTGGTGTAATTCCAGCAGAAGATTTTAAAAATATTGAAGAAAAAGCAGCATTTAATGTGAATCGTGTACTTGAAATTGAAGAAGAAGTAAAACACGATGTAATCGCTTTTTTGACAAATATTGCAGAAAATGTTGGTGATTCATCAAGATATATTCACAAAGGAATGACATCATCAGATTTACTTGATACAGCTCTGGCTATTCAATTGGCTCAGGCTGGTGATTTGATAAGAGAAAAAATTATAAAATTAATTGAAGTTCTTGGAAAAAGAGCCGTTGAATTTAAAGAAACTTTATGTATTGGACGTTCACATGGAATTCATGCAGAACCAGTTACTTTTGGTTTGAAATTCCTAATCTGGAAAAAAGAGATGGAGAGAAATCTTCGACGTTTTGACCTGGCATTGGAAGATGTAAAAGTGGGTCAGATTTCTGGTGCAGTTGGAACTTATCAGCATCTTGATCCTATAGTGGAACTACGTACATGTGAAAAATTAGGATTGGAAGCAGCACCTGTATCAAATCAGGTTGTTCAGCGTGATAGGCATGCGGCTTTTGTATCTACTATGGCGATTATTGGATCAACTCTGGATAAAATTGCTGTAGAAATCAGACATTTACAAAGAACTGAAGTTTTGGAAGCCGAAGAATATTTTTCAAAAGGTCAAAAAGGTTCATCAGCAATGCCTCACAAACGAAATCCAATTTTGACAGAGAGAATTTCAGGAATGGCAAGATTGTTACGTGGATATGCAATTACAGCAATGGAAAATGTAGCATTGTGGCATGAAAGAGATATTTCCCATTCATCAGCTGAACGAGTGATTTTGCCAGATGGTTGTATTACATTGGATTTTTTACTAGCCCAAACAACAAAAGTTTTGAACAATCTATTAGTTTATCCTGAAAATATGATGAAAAATATGAATATTACAAATGGATTGATTTTTTCACAGGAAGTATTATTAAAATTAGTAGAAAAAGGGATTGTCAGGGAAATTGCATATAAGATGGTGCAAGACAATGCTATGCAGGTTTGGAGAGAAAAGAAAGATTTTAAAACACTTTTATTACAAGATAAAGAAATAATGAAATATTTATCAAAGGATGAAGTTCAAGAATTATTTAGTTTTGACAAACTACTTGGTCGAGTAAACCAGATATTTGAAAAAGTAAAATAAAATTGAGGAAGAAAATGGAACGAACAGAAAAACTTTACGAAGGTAAAGCAAAAATTATTTATAAAACTGATATGGAAGGTCTTGTGATTCAGCATTTTAAAGATGATGCAACTGCTTTTGATGGTGTCAAAAAAGATACTATCCTTGGAAAAGGTGTTGCTAATAATAATATTAGTTGTAAACTTTTTGAAATTCTTCATAAAGAAGGTATTAAGACTCATTTTGAAAAAAAACTTACTGATAATGAAATGTTAGTAAAAGGTGTTGAAATTATTCAGGCTGAAACAATTGTAAGAAATATTTCCACTGGTAGTTTTTGTAGAAATTATGGATTTGAAGAAGGTGTTGTGTTTGAAAGACCAACAGTTGAATTTTCTTATAAGAGTGATGAACATCATGATCCACTTATGAATGATGACCATATTCGTGTTATGGGAATTGCCACAGAAGAAGAAATTGCCACTATGCGAAAAAATGCATTGAAAATTAATGAAATTTTGAAGAAATTCTTTGATTCTATTGGAATTATTATAGTTGATTTCAAATTAGAATTTGGTCGTTACAACGGTGAAGTAATTTTAGCTGATGAAATTTCTCCAGACACATGTAGATTTTGGGATAAAGAAACAAAGAAAAAATTGGATAAAGATAGATTTCGTTATGATTTAGGTGGTGTGGAAGATACATACGCTGAAATGATGAAACGAATCGGAGATTAAAATAAATTGATAGTAAAAGATGGGAAAATAATTATTCTGCAAGTATTAGCTATTGCTATTATAGTAGTAGTGTTTACTTTATTTTTTCCTTTTAAGTTTATGCAAATTTTATCTATGATTGGTGGATTATTGGTTTTACTTATCATATTCCTATTTCGTGATCCTGCAAGGAAAATTGAAAGAGATAAAAATATTGTTGTATCACCTGCAGATGGAAGAGTTGTTGCTTATAATGAGATTTCAGATTCTTTTGTTGGTAATGCAAAATTTCTATCAATACGTATGTCAATTTTTGATGTTTGTGTAAATAGAATGCCGGCAGATGGTGAAATTGTAAGTGATGAATATATTCCTGGTGAACTTATTCCTTCATATAAAGCTGCTGCTTCCTTTGTCAACAAACGCAGAAGAATCAATATTGATGGTGGCGGAGAATTTCGTTATGGAGTGACACAGATAGCTGGTATGGTTGCTCGTAAAATTGTTCCTTATTTATCAAAAGGGGATCATGCAAAAAAAGGAGACAAATTTGGTGCAATACCATTTGCTTCCAAAGTAGATATTTTGTTGCCTGCAGATATTGTTGTGCAAGTAACCTTAAACCAAAAATTAAAGGCAGGTAAAACTGTAATTGGGATTTATAAATGAAAAAACCAAGAAGAAAATTTATACCGAGCATTTTTACAATTTTAAATCTTTTTTTTGGATTTCTAGCAATTATTCATATTTATCAGGATAAATATGAAACAGTATTTTACTTGGTGTTGTTAGCTGGAATATTTGATTTTCTTGATGGTAAAATTGCCAGATGGTTAAATCAGGAAACAGATTTTGGAGTAGAGCTTGATTCTCTATCGGATATAATTTCTTTTTGTATGGTTCCATCACTATTAATAAATAGAATTTTTATGGCTGATCTGGGATTTGTTGGAAATGTTATTAGTTTTTTTCCATTACTATTTGGAGCAGTTAGATTAGCTCGATATAATATAATGACAAGTGGTGGTTCTGTCAAATATTTTAATGGAATGCCTGTACCTGCAATGGCATTGTCTGTACTATCAATAGTTTGGTTTAATATTAATTTGAATGGAACAACTGGAAATCCAAAAATAGTTCTTCCTTTTGTTATCATATTATCATTTTTGATGGTAAGTAATATTCGATTTTCAAAACCTCTTGGAGTTTATTTTGGTAAAGATGTAAAAAGATCAGTAATGTCAATAGTATCAATAGGTTCGTTGATATTGACATTTATATTTGGGGGATTATATTTATTTCCCGCAATAGGAATATATATAATAACAAGTTTACTCAATTGGGTAACTGGTTATGATGATGAAGATTCAGAATTATTAGTAGAGAAATAGGAAGGTTATTTTTATGTGGAATGCAAAAATTATTGTAGAATT
>JAOZSG010000326.1 GCA_029939785.1 Fidelibacterota bacterium
AGAAAAATGAAAATATTAGTTGTCGATGATACAATTTTTTATAGGAAAGTAATTAAGGATATTTTAGAAGAATTACCGGGTATAGAGGTTGTTGGTGTAGCTTATAATGGTAAAGTTGCAGTAGATAAAATTAAAAGACTTAAACCGGATTTATTGACTCTTGATGTTGAAATGCCAACAATGAATGGTTTGGAAACATTGCAGGAAATTCAAAATCAAAATTTGGATGTACAATGTTTAATGGTAAGTTCTAAAACACAAAAAGGAAGTGAAATTACAGTACAGGCACTTGCACTTGGAGCATTTGATTTTATTTCAAAACCTGATGTATCAGATCCTAACGAGAATAAATCTTTATTAAAAAAAGAAATTAGTAATAAACTGAGAGGATATTCACAGCAGATAAGGATAAAAAAATTACTCAAAGGTTCAAAAACTTCTTCTGCATTAGGAACATCAAGTTTAAAAACACAAAAAACTCCAGTTTCTATTCATATTTCTCCCAAAGCAGTAAAACGAACAGAAAAATCACATATAATTGCAATAGGATCATCTACAGGTGGCCCCAATGCACTTATTAGCGTTTTATCAGAATTACCGGCAAATATAGGTGTGCCTATAGTAATAACACAACATATGCCTCCAGTCTTTACTTCATCATTAGCTAGAACACTTAATCAAAAATGTGAATTAACTGTGAAAGAAGCTTCAAATGGAGAGGTATTGAAATCAAATTTTGTTTATATTGCACCGGGTGGAAAACAAATGAAGGTAGCAACTGATGCAAGGTTATCTAAAATGATCCGAATTACAGATGATCCGGCAGAGAATAATTGCAAACCATCTGTTGATTATTTATTTCGGTCTATTGCTCGTGAATATGGCTCAAAAGCAACTGGAGTAATTTTAACAGGAATGGGCACTGATGGAAAACTTGGACTGTCTGTAATGAAATCAGCCGGAGCAGTATCTTTCGCACAAAATGCAGAGACTTGTGTTGTATATGGTATGCCAAAAGCTGTAATAGATGCAGGTCTGGTTGATTTTGTATTGCCATTGAATAAGATAGGTAGAGAAATAAAAAAGACAGTATAAATTATGGAAATAAAACAAGAAGAATATAAAATATTATGCGATTATATTTATAAAATTTCAGGTATTCATCTTGATGAAAGTAAAGGATATCTTCTGGAAACCAGGCTGAAACCTATATTACTTTCTAATGGATTAGATGATTATACAAAATTGATAAATTCTGCCAAATCAGATAAAACCAGAAAATTACAAGAAAAAATAATTGATGCAATTTCTACTAATGAAACATTTTTTTTTCGTGATAAAACACCTTTTAATTTACTTCAACATAAAATAATTCCTGATTTATTGGACAAACGTCATAAATTATATAAATCAAACAAAATACCTCTAAAAATATTAAGTGCTGCTTGTTCTACCGGTCAGGAAGTTTATAGTATCGCAATTACTTTAATAGAAGTAATTCCCAATATCCAAAATTATGATATTAATATTATGGGAATAGATATTGCCGATGATGTTATTGCCAAAGCAAGTTATGGTAAATATAATAAATTTGAAGTTGAAAGAGGAATGGAGCAGAGAACATTAAAAAAATATTTTAATAAGGTTGAAGATGGTTGGCGAATCAATGACAGAGTAAGATCAATGGCTAATTTTAAAAAAGTGAACCTGATGGATAATATTACTAATCTTGGCGTTTTTGATATTATTTTTTGTAGAAATGTTGCTATTTATTTTAGATATAATGATAAAGTCAAACTATTCAAAAAATTAGCCGGAATGATGGAACCGGATGGATATTTGATTGTTGGCGGTTCTGAATCTTTGTCTGGTATTGCTCCTGATTTTAAAGCTAATCATTATTTGAATGGAATTTTTTATTCATTAAAATCTGATTCTCCGGAGGCTACAAAGGAAGTCAAATTATTTAAGGCGATAACACCAGGTATAACTAATTCTACGCCAGTTAAAAAGGTTCGCAAAGCAAAAAAAACAATTGAAAATAGACCCCAAAAACTTACAATAAAGAATGATACAAAATTTACAACAAAAATTAAAACTTTAAATAGATTAAAGAAAAAACAAGATAAAGTAAGTGAAATTCCAACACAGTTAAATGTGAAAATTAAAAAAAACGAGGTGTCGGAAGAGCAAATAAGCGAAATGAATAATTCTCAAGCTGAGGATAAAAAACAAAATGTAGAGCCGGTTGAGGAAAAAAAGAAGACTTATCGTCAGATATTAGCAGAAAAAAACCAGAACACAAATCCTTTACTATTATCAATTCAGAATAAGACATCAAACTCAAAACCATTAGTACTTGGTAAAAAAGAAAAATCATCCGGAGATTCTTTATTATCCAAACTAAATGAGAAATAATTTGCCAAAAATTGTAAATAAAGAAAATGTTCAAAGAGAGATTTCAAATAAAGCTTTATCAGTTTTTATTAAAAAAGGATATTATAATACAAGAATCGAAGATATTGCAAAATTATGTGATTTGAGTCGAACTTCAATCTATCAATATTTTAAAAATAAAGATGAGATATTGATTTTTACACTTAACCTACAATTAGATGAGGTTAGAGATGATTATTTCTCAATTCTTAATGATAAAACTTTATCAACAGTTGAAAAAATAATTAAGATAGTAAATATTGTTTTCAATGAATATTCAGGACGAAAAGAACTAATGAACCTTGTTGCAGTTTTTTGGTTAAAAGTAAAATTAGATGGAGATGATCTACTGGAAAATTTGCGTACAAGAACAGAAAAACTTCAGTTAGTATTTGAAAATTTATTAATCGAAGGTGTCGATAAGAAGGAAATAAAACCTGTAAATACGAAGAGTATGGCTAATTTATTATTTCTTCTTGTGAGAGGTTTTATTGTTCAGAAGTCATTTTATAAAAATGTTTCATTAAATGATTTACGAGAAAGTATAGCAGTATTATTACAAGGTCTGATTGATAGTAAGACTTCGGTTAAATATGAAAAATAATCAAAAATCCAAAGCACAACTTATTGCAGAATTAGAAGTGCTGCAAAAGCAGGCAAAAGAAGATCTGCATCCTGAAAGAGATATACTTACTAATATTTTTAAGGCAATGACAGATGGTGTATATATTGTTGACCAGGAATTTAATATTGAATATGTAAATCCTGTGCTGGTTAAAGACTTTGGTAATTATCAAAACCGAAAATGTTATGAATATTTTCATCAACGCTCAGAAGTATGTACCTGGTGTAAAAATAAAGATGTTTTTGCAGGAAAGACTGTACGTTGGGAATGGTATTCTGAAAAAACAAAAAAAACCTATGATCTGATTGATACTCCACTGAAAAATTCTGATGGTAGTATATCAAAATTGGAAATATTTAGAGATATAACTAAGCAGAAAAAAGCGGAAGAAATCTTAGGTCTCAGTAAGCGTGTTCTTGAAGCAAGTCCCAACCATATTTCTGTCATTGGAACAGATTTTAAATATAAATATGTAAATAATGCCTATACTATGGCTCATGATTTAGATGCTAAGCATATCACTGGTATGTATGTGGTTGATCTGTTGGGTAAACAAATCTTTGAAACATTAGTAAAACCCCTATTAAATAAATGTTTTTCCGGAGAAGAAATTCATTATGAATCATGGTTTACTTTCAAAAAGATCGGCTCTCGTTTTATGTCTGTCAGATATTTGCCTTTAATAACAGAGAAAGGACATATTGATAGTCTTGTTGTAATATCCCAGGA
>JAOZSG010000327.1 GCA_029939785.1 Fidelibacterota bacterium
TTGCATTCCAATTAAAATAATACTTTCCAGCATTTTGATATCCTAAATCCTGAGTTTCAATTAAATCTCCAGTAATAGAAAAAATGGATAACTCAACATTAGAACTATTTGGAATATTTATAGAAAAAGTTGTATTTGGATTGAAAGGGTTTGGATAATTAGTTGCTGATAGTTCAAAAATTTGAATATTAGGATTTTTATTATCAATATTAGTTACATTAGTATATTTTAATATTTCTATTCCAATAGCCCAACCAATATTTGAATTTGCAAAATGTATATCCATTAAATCAGTATATCCATTATAACTATCATTCCAATTGATACCGCCATCTGTAGTTTTGCGTATTCTACCGTTTGCTCCACAAACATATCCTGTATTTTCATCGATAAAACTAAAAGATGCTAATGCTTTTCCAGCACCACCTCCAAGGTTATATTGTAATGACCAATTGTTACCACTATTAGTAGTATTATAAATCGTACCGTTATATCCACATGCCCAACCATTATTCTCATCAATAAAATAGAGATTACTGAGTTGATCTTCACTCTCTAATGTTAATATTTGTTCTGTCCAATTAACACCTCCATCAATCGTATGCCAAAAAGTTTTATTATCATAATAATCTTCTCTGATAGACCAACCATGATTTGCATTTTCAAAAAACATGGTCATTGAATAAGCACCACTAAATTCATTATCAGTAATATCAAATGCATTTTCCCAATTTTCACCACCATTAGTAGTTCTTTTTAAAATATAGTGAGTTATTGTATTTTCTTCGTCGGTGCTATCAAATTTACAGTAATACCACCCGTTATTTGAATCCGTAAAAAACAAATCTATAATATCAATCCCATCTGATGCACTTACTACTTCTTCCCAAGTTTTTCCACCATCGGTAGTTTTCAATAATAATGATTCATAATAACCATAATCTTTTGTACCAACGACCCATCCAGTATTGTCGTCAAACATAAATAATTTTTCAAGGAAAAAAATATCTTCAGAGTCTAAAGAATATAAAATAGACCAGTTGTTTCCATCTGTTGTATTTAAAATAACACCGGTATTAAAACCATTCCTACCACAAATCCAAACAGTAGTATCACTAGTGCTAATGATTTTATTAAATACACCCATTGTAATTCCTTCAGGAAGAGTTTGAGAAACCCAATCTTGAGCAAAAATTATTGAAGATAACATTATAATTGTTAAGATAACTTTTTTCATCATGATAACACTCCTTAATTAATAATTATACTAATCTTAATATTCAAAATTAATATATGAAGAAAAACACTTATAATCTGGAGAGATTTGAATTTGATAGGTTTGGATTTGAATTTGAGGATTTTAAAGTTGTATTTAATTTAAAGTGAATCTAAATAAGCAAATAAAAGTGGTCTTTTTTGTTGAGAAACTGGAATATTTGAGTTATCTGCCATTACCAATGAACCACCATATTGTTTTTCATAATAGTTGATATAATTACAATTTATTAAGTGAGATTGGTGAACTCGCATAAATCCAAATGTGGTCAACATTTCTTCATAAGTTTTAATACTTTTCGAAACTACAATTTTATTTCCTGAATTTATATAAATTATACAATAGGAGTTATCAGATTCAAAACGTATAATGTTTTTAATGTCAACTACATGAATTTTATCAGCAGTTTTAAATACTATTCTTTTTTGTTCTGGTGTTGTATTGCTAAAATTCGAAAAGAACGTATTGAGTTTATCTTCAAAACTGTCTGGAATTAATTCTTCTTTCATAACATTGTTTACAGATTGTATAAGTTCCGCTGGGTTTAGAGGTTTTAATATATAATCAAAAGCACTGAATTTTATGGCCTGAATTGCATATTCCTGATGAGCAGTAATAAATATCACTTTAAATTGCTTGTAAGAAATTTTGTTTAAAACATCAAATCCACTTCCATCAATGAGATCAATATCAAGAAAAATTAAATCAGGTTTTTTCTTATCAATTAACATTATAGCATCAGCAACACTTCCTGCTTCTCCTACAATATTTAACTTCTTAAATTTTAATTCTAATATTTTCCTAATACTTTGCCTGGCATGAGATTCATCATCGATAATTACAACATTTACCATTGCCTCACCTTTTTTGTGGAATTTTGAATTTTACAGTAGTTCCTAATTTATTTTTAGATAGAATGTCAAATTCAATATTCATTTTTTGAATTTTTTTAATGTTTTCAATACGTTCTTTTGTAATCATAGTAGCCATAGATTCATGTTTTTTATTTCCAATTTGACTTGTAGAAATACCACTACCATTATCTTCGATTGATACAACAATATCTGAATTTTCTAAATAATAACGAACTGTTATTTTACCTTCACCATTTAATTTACTTCTCATTCCATGTTCAACAGCATTTTCAATAAATGGCTGAGATAACATTGGAGGAAGTTTATGGAGATCAAGATTTAATTTATCATCCACAATAACTTCAAATTCGAAAATATTATCAAATCGTAATTTTTGTAATGTTAAGTATCCATTAACTAATTCTATTTCATCCTTTAATAATACTAAATCATACCTTGAACCTTCCAAAACTCTCCGCATAACACCAGAAAATTCAGATATATAGGTGATAGAATCCAAGGGCTCATTTTGCAAGATAAAATTTTGTATTGCTGATAATGCATTATAGATAAAATGTGGATTCATCTGAGAACGAAGCAATTGATGCCGGTTTCTTTCAATCTCAAGTTCTGAATTTATTTTTCTTCTATTAACTAACGAAATCGCTAAAATGATAGTAAACAAAATTAATGTTGCTAATAGAAATAATAAATAGTTTCTGGAGACTATTTTTTGTTCCTTGATTTTATTTTCTTTATCCAACAGTGCGATTTGTTTTTCCTTTTCTGCAGTCTGATATTTTGTTTCAACTTCCAGTATTTTTTCTTCTTTACCAATGTTAAATAAAGAATCTTTTAATACCATATAATTTTCCAGATCAATGAGTGCAATAGAATTATTACCTAATGCTTTATTAATCTTATATTTTAATTCTGCAATTTGAGTACAATCATCCAAGAGATTATTATTTTTTGCCTTATTTCCAATTGATTCAATATATTTCAAGGCTTCACTATACTGCTCTTTGTCAAAATATATTTCACCCAATGCAATATTGGATTGTACAATACCAGGTTCAAAACCAATATCTTCATAACCGGAAATGGTTTCTTTATAAAGAACAATCGCATCATCAATATTGCCTAAGGTTTTATTTATACTTGCTTGATAACTTTTTAAAGTTACTAACCCTCTTTTATACCCGACTTCTTTTGAATATTTCAATGCGGTATCAATATAGGTAAATGCAAGATCATAATTACCTTGAATTTTGTTTATTAGTGCTAATTCACTATATAAATACGAAAGTGTTTCTTTATTTTTTATAGAACTTTTTAAATTTAATACTTTAGTATAATAACTTTCAGATTTACTATATTCTTCTTTTAGCCGAAAAATTTCGCCAACTGAAATTAGAGATGCAACTAAAGTTGTGGTATCACAGATTGCTTCACGAACCTTGCATGCCTGAATATAATATTCTACAGCTTTATCATATTGCCCTTTAAAATGATTGGCAATAGCAATATTATTTAGACTAAATCCAATACCAGAACTATCATTAATCTCAATATTATATTCAAGACTTTTTTTAAAGGCAACTATTGCTTCATCAAGATTGTTTGATAATCCATAACACATTCCGAT
>JAOZSG010000328.1 GCA_029939785.1 Fidelibacterota bacterium
TCTTATGTATTAAAGCACCTTTAGGTGCGGCACTATTGTTAATAATGCGAAAAAATAGCAATTGGATAACAAATGACGATGAATAACAAACAGGACAATTTTATATTACAATTACGTCTGTGTAACTAATTGATTTTCAAATCTCAGGTCAGGAATTCGGAAATCCAAGCCCATAATTCAGATTAATAATTATTGTAATAATATTACAAATTTTCCAAAAAATCTCTGGCTACTTCAACACATAAATATTTTCTGTAATCTGCATCTGATCTCTGATCTGAAATAGGTGATACCGTTTTATCTACTATTTTTAAAATTTTATCAATATCATCAGTAATATTAGTTTTCACGACGATTATTGTTGGACCGGAAGCACCAAAAGCCATTACAATGTTTCCGGTTTTCCTTAATTTTACTCCACAAAAACTAACTTTGGATAACGCCAATGATTTTCGTGTGCCAAATTTTTTATACAAATAATCATATTTAGGAATATTGATAATTATTTGGGTTAATAATTCTCCATTTTTCAATAGTGTTTTTCCGGGACCAATAATAAAATCTTTTATTTTAATAATTCTTGAGTATGTTTTTGCTTGAAATTTTAATTCTGCATCAAAAGCATATAAAACAGGTAAACTATCACCTGCAGGAGATGCATTAATAATATTTCCTCCTATTGTGGCAGTGTTTCTGACTTGTGGTCCGGCAAGTGTTTTTGCTGCTTCAAATAGTGGTGGGAATATTTTCCATGTTTTATTAAGTAATTCTGAAAAAGTAACGCAACTTCCAATCTTGATTTTATTATCACTATATTCAATTTGTTTCAATTCAGGAATATTATTAATGTTAATAAAATGTTTAATATTGTTCTTATGATTTTTTAATCTCACTAGAATATCTGTTCCGCCGGCAATTATCATTGAATTCGGTTTATCCAAATTACCAAAAACGTCTTCTATTTTATTAGCATTAATAAAATTTATTTGTTCATACCACATTACTTCACCAACTTTTTCTTGTCTGCTGTCAACATTATTGCTTCTTCAATTTTTTTATAACCGGTGCATCGACATAAGTTTCCAGAAATACATGTTTTTACTTCTTCCTTTGTGGGTGAAGGATTTTCTTCCAAAAAAGCTGAGGAAGATATCATCATTCCGGGTGTGCAAAATCCACATTGAACAGCACCGACTTCCTCAAAAGATTTAGTAAGTTCCGGTTCATTAAGTCCTTCTATTGTAATGATTTCTTTTTCATCACATTGACCTAATAAAATAAGGCAGGAATTCACAGGTTTCCCATTAAGAAGAATTGTACAAGCACCACATTCTCCTTCACCACAGCCCTCTTTTGTACCTGTCAATTTTAGTTCATTTCTAAGATAATCCAAAAGTCGCATACTTCCGGAAACCTTAGGTTCATATAAAATGTTATTAACTTTTATTTTCATTGTATTCCCTTTTTTTATAGGACACAAATTTATTGTATTTTAAAACTATAGTCTCTGCGATCTTTGCGGTCTCTGCGTTGAAAAATACTTTTTGTGGTTTCATCAATATTCATATCTGTGTTAATCTGTTAAATCCGTCAAATCCGTGTTCTATCTTCCCTTCAAAACACGAAATATTTTTTCCGGGGTCAATGGAATCTCAAAAAATTCCGCTTGCAAAGCATTTTCTACTGCACCTACATAAGCAGGTGGAATTCCAACCAATGGTTGTTCTCCTACGCCCTTTGCTCCAAATGGTCCTTTTGAATAGGGTTGTTCTACCAAAAATATTTCAATTTCAGGAGTATCAAGAGATGTTGGGATTATATAATCAGTAATGCTGTTTTGTTTTATTACACCATTTTCACTTACCATATTTTCCATAGCAGAATATCCAAGTCCCTGAAGAGAACCACCTTCTATTTGCCCCTCAACTAATATTGGATTTATTGCTTTTCCAATATCATGTACTGCTGTAATTTTCTCAACTTCCACTTCACATGTTACTGTATCAATCTCAATTTCAACGATATTGGCAATCCATGAATATGTCGGATATGCATTACCAACAAAATTATCATCATCCCATGTAATATCTTTAGGTATTTTATATTGTTGTGACACTGATATAATCTGTCCTTTTTGTAATTTATTTTCAGCCATTTTTAGAAAATCACTTTTATCAGTAACACCAATTTCTTTGCATAGTCCTTTACAACATTGATAAATTAATCCGCCTACTACAGGTGTTGTTCTGGATGCAACGGTTGGCCCGGAATCCGGTACTTTGGAAGTATTTGCTTTTTCCATACTGACTTTATCAAGAGATATATCCAAACAATCTGCCACAATTTGAGGAAAAATAGTATTGACACCCTGTCCCATATCAACAGCAGCAACTTTGATTACAGCCCCTTTTTCAATGGAAAAATCTACTGTTGCCGTTGCTTTAATAACTTCTTCACCACGACCTGTAAAACCACAACCATGAAAATAAGCAGAAATTCCAATTCCTTTTCTTTTACGTGATTTTTTCTGATTTTTATACTTATTATATTTACTTTTAAAACTGGTTTTTTTCTCAATCAAATCAAGTACGTCCATAATAGAATCTTCAAGAACCTGCCCGGTAATTGTACTATCACCAGTGAGCAGAATATTTTGTTTTCTCAATGTAAATGGATCAATATTTAATTTATAGGCACTATGATTCATCTGTTGTTCAATAGCGAAAAAGGCCTGAGGAGCACCAAAACCACGAAATGCACCAGAAGGTATATTGTTTGTAGTGACAGTTCTACTGGATAATTTTGCATTTGGGCATTTATATACTCCGGTTGCAGCTAAAGCACCACGTGCAAGTACAACCTCTGATAATGTAGAATGAGCACCGGCATCCAGAGTAAAATCAAAATCCATTGCCACAATTTTACCATTATTAAAAGCAATTCTGTGATGAGATTTTGAAGGATGTCTTTTGGTTGTAAAGGAAATATCTTCTGTTCGTTCATATATAATTTTTACCGGTTTTTGACTTTTTAATGCTAGCAAAGCAGCATGTCCGGAAAGTAAAGATGGAAATTCTTCCTTCCCTCCAAAAGCACCGCCTGTTGTAACATTTTCAACTTCGATCTGATCACGCTCAAGTGCCAATCCCCTGAATAATGCTTTGTTAACATAATATGGACATTGCAGTGATCCCAAAATTTTTATTCCATTTTCTTTTGGAATTGCAATAATTCCTTGAGTTTCCAAATAAACATGTTCCTGATACCCGGTTTTATAATCTCCTTCAATAATCGTGTAATCATCACTGAAATATTTTTCTACAGAATCACCCTTTTCATACCCATATTTTTTAATAATATTATTATCATTAAAAATTGGTGTAATTTTGTTGGAACTTGCCTCTTCCATCGTGTTGATTGGTTCCAATTCTCTATATTCAATTTTTACTTTATTTCTAAAATCTCGTATCTGGTCGATATTTGGTCCTGCTAATAATAGAATAGGTTCACCAATATAATTTACTATTTTATCAGCGAGAAGTGGTTGATCATTATGAAAAAGTGCTACAATATTCTCACCTGGAATATCATCAGCAGTCACAATTACTATATTTTCAGGAATGTCTGAAGTATCAATATTTATAATTTCAGCACGTTGTTTGGTCGATCTTATAGTAATACCATATAACATATTTTCTATCTGATAATCATCAATATATTTAGCTCTACCTGTTGCCTTTTCAAAAGCATCTACTCTTTTTATTGATTTACCTAC
>JAOZSG010000329.1 GCA_029939785.1 Fidelibacterota bacterium
TAAAAAAGTTTTAGGTAAATGAAAAATGTGTGATAAAAAGTCAGAATTAATATTTAAAATAAACTTCTTATTTAATATTACCAGAAAACGACTTCTTGAAAATCCAATTAGACTTTTTATCATTAA
This sequence comes from Fidelibacterota bacterium, assembly GCA_029939785.1. Taxonomy (GTDB): domain Bacteria; phylum Fidelibacterota; class UBA2242; order UBA2242; family JAFGTP01; genus JAOZSG01. Next base: position 127 of record JAOZSG010000329.1, read on the forward strand.
AATCACAAGTAAAAAAATACCGGTAACAATTAAATTCGACACATTCCCACTGGGAATTAAATTGTCTAATATAATTCTTATAAAAACGGAAATTGCAAGACCAATAATCGAATATAAAAATCCTAAAAATATTGATTGTATTATCCATGAACTATATTGATTTAAATATTTACAAATCCATTTAAGATTGCTTTCCTGTTTTTCATTATATAATTCAGATTCAGGTTTGAGTAATATAACAGAATTGGAGACCCAAATATCTTCAAACTCTTTTCTTTTTAAGTTATATAAACCCTTACCCGGATCGCCTATCAAAACCATGTTATTATCAATTTTATAAATAACAACAAAATGAGATAATTTATTATCAATTACAATATGAGCAATACAAGGCAGGTTCTCCTTAATCAGATCATCATAATTCCCTTTTGCTCCAAATGCATAAAATCCTAATTTTTTTGCAGAATTAACAATATCTATAATCCTTGATCCCTGCCTGTCAACATTTGCTAATTCCCTGATATGTACAATATTATCATTGCCTCCATAATATTTAAGTATACTTAGTAATGCTGCTGCACCACAATCTGTTTGGTTGTATTGTTTAATTACAGGGTATTTAAATTTCGAAAAGAAATTATTTATCATTTTAATGACCTTATAAAAATGGATGATTTTCTATTTTGGATTGAATTAGTAAAGAATACTGACATTGACATTAATAAAAAAATGAAGTTACGGACAATCATTTTCCAACCAAACCGGCTTTCAAAAAAACTTCCAAAACATCCACAATCATTTTGCAAACCAATTGCAACACCATAAATGGAAAGAAGAAAAAAGAACAGGAAAAGTCCGGCACATGCAACAGTTGTAACAAAACTGTTATGATTAATAATAAGTGCTAATCCGATTATGATTTCTACAAGCGGTAACAAAGATATTATTGGGATTATAAAAATATTGGGGAAAATGGGAATCGCTAGTAGTACTGAAATTGTTGCTGATGGATTAATAATTTTTCCAACTCCAGAAACCATTAAAATAACAACAAGAAAATATTTTGTAATTCGATTTAAAATCAATTGTAACATTCCTAATTGTAAATCTGAAAAGTACTGTTATTATGATTAAATCCGTAATTGTGATTAAATGCAAAATCAAATTATTGGATTAAATTTATGATGGCAAGAAAAATAATTTTATTTAATTATTTTTTTTCAACTATTGATTCAATACCAGAGACAACCATTTTTTTTTATTTTACTCAAAGATAAACAAACGATAACAAGGAGAATAAAATGTTAAAAAAATCAATATTATTTCTACTAATTATTTCTACATTATTACTTACAAATTGTCTCGAGTATATGACTAATTATGAACATGTTAGAGGATCCGGTAAAATTATCTCTATTGAAAAACATATTAGCAATTTTGACAAGATAAAAATATCAAATGCATTTGAAACTAATATTTCTTATGGACATGAATATCAAATTATTTTAAATATTGACGATAATATGGAAAAATATATTAAAGTTGAGAAACATGGAAGTACATTAGTAGTAGGCCTTGAATCCGGAGTATCCTGTCGTCATACTAATCTTGAAATTGATCTTATATTACCGGATATAAAAGCAGTTGGAGGCAGTGGTGCCAGCGAAATCAATATAGATGGTTTTAATTTTGATCATGACTTTGAAATTCATTTATCCGGTGCAAGTGAATTCGATGGAGATATAACTGCAGGAGATTTATTAATTGATGTATCCGGTGCGAGTGAAGTTGAATTATCCGGTTCCGGGCATGATCTTGTGATTGATGGCAGTGGAGCAAGTGATTTGGATTTGGGTAGATTTAAAGTCAATAACGCTGATATTGGATTAAGTGGAGCAAGTGACGTTACTATAAATCTGAATGGAATGTTGAATGTTGACATGAGTGGTGCTTCTGAAGTAAAATATTTGGGGAATCCAAAATTAGGTTCAATTTCAACCAGTGGAGCTTCCAGTATAAAAAGTTTGAATTAAATTTTGAAATATCGATAATGTTGCTTTAATAATTTTATAATTTTAAAGCAACATTATTAATAATCCATAATATTTTAATAAAATTTACTTGTCCGTGAATTTGATTTATATATTTTTTTCCTTTACTTTATTACTAATATAATAACTAAAGGTGTTTCTTTATGTCAAAAAAAATATTATCACTCCTAATTTTCTCTTTATTATTACTCACAAATTGTAAGATTAACACTCCCGGTGGAATTACTGTATGGGGATCAAAAAAACTTATTTCTGTCAAATTAAATCATATTGATTTCAATGAAATTGTTGTTACTGATAAGTTTACTGTTAATATTACTCAGGGTGATAATTATAACATTACAGTAAAACTAAATGAAAATCTCAAAGATTATCTACGTATTGAAAAGCTTAGAACCGTTTTAAAAATAGCAATGGTGCCAAATAAATTTTATAAAAAAGCAACTTTAGAATTGGATATTACCCTGCCTTCTCTTGTTTTACTGGATATCAAGGGAATGAGTAATGTTAAAATGAATAATTTTATATCACAATATGATATGGAACTTGATATTTCTGAAGCAAGTAGTCTTGAGGGAAAAATATCTGCAAATTATTTTGATATCGAAATAATAGGAGGAAGCTCTATCAATTTATCTGGTTCGGGAAATAATTTGAAATTAATTGGTAGTGGAGCATCTAAAATTGAAATGGCTAATTTCATTGTTCCAGTTGCAAATATTGCTTTGAGTGGGATAAGTTATGCAAACCTTAACGTAACAAATATTATTAACGCATCCCTTTCAAATTCTGCTGTAGTTTCTTATTCCGGAGGAGCACAAAAAGGTAACGTAAGCATGCTAGATGAATCAAAAATGATAAAAAAATAATATAATCTCTGCATCTTTAGCGATGAATTTTTTTTTATACAGTTTTATTAATAATAATATAGGAAAATTAGTGAGAACAATATTATTATTAATTCTATCATTTGCAACAGTATTTTCACAGGATCCACCGGATATAAAATGGAAAGAGATAAATACAAAAAATTATCATATAATATTTCCTCATGAAATTTATATAGAAGCGAACAGAGTCGCAAATACACTGGAATATCTTTATCCATTCACATCTAAAACATTAGGTGGAAAGCATTACAAAATTCCTCTTATACTATCAAATCGTTCAACAATATCTAACGGATATGTCAGATTGGCTCCATGGAAATCAGAGTGGTACTCTGTTCCTGTTGGAAATAAAATATTAGGACAAGGTGAATGGTATAATACACTTGCTATACATGAAACAAGACATATGGTTCAGTATTCATTCTTAAATAGAAATTTGACCAGATTTTTTCATTTATTAGGTGGAGAATTTGGGCAAACCGCATTTTCAATGTTTTGTGCTCCTGATTGGTATTGGGAGGGTGATGCAGTATGTACAGAAACAGTTCTGACAAAATTTGGACGTGGCAGGCTACGATATTTTGATAAAGGTATTAGAGCAATTTTAAATAATAATATTTCCTATTCCTATAAACAATCACGGTTTGGATCTTATAAAAATTATATTCCCGGTCACTATGAATATGGATATTTTTTAAC
>JAOZSG010000330.1 GCA_029939785.1 Fidelibacterota bacterium
GTCTCTTTTTTTATTTTTATAAATTTTGGAAAATATTTTATGTCAAAAAAACCACTATTAAATTATAAAGAATATATTTCTCGTTATACATCTATTGTAACTAATATGGACAGTTTCTTACAAATCTCCGAACTACCTCTTCCTAAAGTAATCTCGGTAAACACCCTTAAAACTACAATTACTGACGTAACAAAATGGATATATAAAAAATGTCCAACAGCTCTTCCATTATCGTGGTTGGAAGGTGCATGGAAAATTCCTGCAGACACTAAACCTGGTAGATGGCCTGAATTTATGATGGGATTAGTTCACTGTTGTGAAGAAATTTCCATTCTGCCTGCTCTTTTACTTGATGCAAAACCTGGTGAAACAATTCTTGATATCTGTGCTGCACCGGGAAATAAAACAGCAAAAATTGCAATGATGATGAACGATAAAGGTCATTTAATAGCCAACGATATTAATTTTCAAAGAACAGCTTTACTTCAGGATATGATAAACAGATTAGGATTTACAAATATTTCTATAACTAATGAAGATGCACAAAAATTATCAAGTACAAATAATTTTGATCGTATTCTTATTGATGTACCATGTTCAGCTGAAGGAAATATAAGAAAAAGTAAATGGCGAAGAAGAACAGAAGATAACTCAAAAAAATTGAATATAATACAATTTAAAATTTTACAAAAAGCAATTGAACTCCTAAAACCTGGTGGAATTGCAATTTATAGTACCTGCACTTATGCACCCGAAGAAAATGAATGGGTTTTAAACCATCTTGATCCAGAGACAACAATTATTGAACAAATAGAATTGCCTGGTAACTTAAAAGCAGATAATGGATTAGTCAAATGGCAAGATCAAAAATACAGAACCGATGTAAAAAATGGTTTAAGATTCTGGCCGCATTATAATGATACCGGAGGTTTTTTTGTCGCAAAAATTCGTAAAATTTGATCCATATCCAAAAGAACGAGATGTATTTGATTATCTGATGAATCAATTCGGTTTCCCAGAAAATCTATTTTTGAATTATCGCCTTTGGGCTACTGATTCACAACCCACTATTTTTATTGCAAATAAAAACACTACCCCTGATAATACATTTAACACTATTACTTTTGGTTTACCTTGTATGCGTCGTGAATTGCCAAGAGGATATCCTACTCACTATTTTTTACAGAGATTTGGTAAATATGCAAAAAAGAATATTTTCACATTGACTATGGAACAGGTTCTAAAACTTGTTAATGGAGAACGTATCCAAAATTTTGGTGAAACTTCACAGGGTCCTAAAATACTATGTACTAAAAATTTTATAGTAGGCAGAGGTTGGGCAAGTAAAAATGGTCTTTTTCTAGATACTTTAAAAATATGGAAACAAAATCTCTTATAAAGTATTGGAGACTTGAGTTAAAGTTCACAACACAAAAAATTAAATGATATTCAATAAAATCAGAATGGGAACTTGACTTAAGGTGACTGCGAAGTGAGAACTGCAACCAGTATCCAGCACAAAAAAAAGAAAAGCCGGTATTCTTCCCAACACCGGCTTTCTCGTTTGGTATGATATAATAGTTACATTATCTTAGAATTCAAATCCTAATGAAAATGTACTATTTGCATCAAAATAATTGACTGGCCTATAAGTGTAACCAAAAATTGTATTTACACCCATCATACTATATTTTAATCCACCACCAAAGGTAGGACCATATACATTTTTACCAAGTTCTTCATATTCTGAATCTTCCATAGTCATGGTATAACCACCTCTTATAAACAGCATATCTGACATTGCAAACTCTCCACCAAATTTAACCTGGTCATTTTCCAAATTATTATGCTGAAAATCAGCAGCAATTGTCAAATTTCCCAAACCAAGTGGTAAAAGATAACTTAAACCTAAATCCATAGTAGCAGGAATTTGACTTTCTGAAACTGGTCGGTTTCTAAAATCATCAAACTCTACTGTACTTGATTTAATTTTATCAGTACCTTCTACTAACATTGCAGAACCTTCATATTTTAAATCAGTTCCGACATTTCTAACTGCTAATCCAAGGTTAAGTCCTTTAACATCCAGTAAGTTTTTGTATTGAATTCCTACATCAAAACCGAATGCTGTTGCATTTGCTCTGGATATACTTTCATAAATTATTTTACCTGTAACACCAAAGTTAATTTTGTCAGTTAATGCTCTTGCATAAGTTAATCCACCTGTTGCAAAAGTTGGGCTAAAAGTTTCGCCTGTTCCATCCATATTTTCTACGGTAGTAACATCAATATCACCAAAGTTAAAACTTTTTAAACTAACACCTATAACACCAAAACCTGTGTTAAATCCCATTGCAAAATAATTTGTACTAATATCTGCAATTAATTTTTGATTTGAAAACATACCAGCTACATTATATGCTTTTAATTCTCCTAATCCTGCCGGATTCCAGAAAATCGCATCTATATTACTGGTTGTTGCAATATCGGCACCACCCATAGCTAAGTTTCTACTACCAACAGGAACCTGAACTTGTACTCCACTTGAAGTACCAACACGATCAGGATCACCGGCTAATAATAAGGATGCACACATTGCAAATAAAAGGAAGATGGCTAATGTCTTATTTATTTTTCCTATCCTCATATTATACTCCTTTATATGATTTTTATTTCTCATGCTATTGACCATTAATAATATTCAAGAATCTGTTCTTTTTGGATAATTGCTATCTTAAGAACTTTTTCTTTACCTAAATCAGGACAATCAATATGAGCAATATACATTCCACTAGCTACTGGTAATGATGCTTCATTAGTAAGATCCCATTTTAAGAATTGTGAATTTGGATCATCTTTATCAAGAACTTTTACCTGAATACCATTTAAATTAAAAATTCTTATCTTTGCTTTTGCAGGAAGATGAGTAAATGTTACATAATCATCAAATCTATGAGTAGCTAATGCATTATTAGCATAATATGGATTTGGGAAAACATTTATTTTTTTAACAGATTCATTTATTAAGTCCTGATCTCCTAAAGTAGGAGCAACTGTTGAAAATGTCCATGTATCAGATCCGGCCTGAATTGGATTATCATAGATAAAATGTAATACATCACCGGTTGTCCAATCGCAATTCCAAAAGATTGTATTCCATGTCAGTTTATCACTTTCCAGAAAACTATTTGGATCTGCTGCTATTACATCTGCATAAGGTTCCACTAAGAATTCACAATACATACGATCAGCAGGATTAAAAGCATAAAAATCAGCTGCTGCCGGATCACCCTTACGATCATAAATCAATATACTAACCTGTTGAGGACCATCTGGAGCTTCCATATCCCAAACTTCAAAAGGAATGCGTACAAAGAATGCAGTACCATCACCAGGATTATTTGGATCAGGATGTGTTGCCAAATCATAACCTCTGGCTCCACGCAAAATCGCAAGAGATCCTGTACCATCTTTGATAGGGTGATAATTTCCAATTGCATCATCATATTCACCTGTAAAACGTAACTCATAATCTCTCTGTAATAAATCTACTACATTTGTTCCAAAACCATAAGCATCGATAGAACGGGCAGTTCCATTACCACCTGACCAACTATGTTGCATATAACTATCAATCATATATGGAATTGCATGTATTAGATCATTATCATAGAAATAATTCATATGCCACATTGGTCTATATTTGGTTGATCCATCAGCAAAAGTCTGATCAACACCAGTAAAATCTAATGGT
>JAOZSG010000331.1 GCA_029939785.1 Fidelibacterota bacterium
TGATGGTACTGCAAACGAGGTGATAAACGGATTAGCCGGAACTAATACACCTTTTGGTTTGATTCCTGAGGGTCGCGGAAACGATTTTGCCAGAACTATTAATTTGACAGGTGATATACAAGAAGCCGTTGATACATTGATAAATTTCAAAACGAAAACGATAGATTTGGGAACAATTGGTAATCGTACTTTTCTAAACGGTATTGGTATTGGATTTGACGGATATACAAATTATAGAAGTCAGCAAAAAACTATAATTCCCGGTGCATTCATTTATCAATATATGCTTTTAACCAGTTTGCTAATGTATCAATCAATTCCCATGGAGTTACACATTGATGGAGAATTTGTCAGTGATAAGAAAGAATTTTTAATAGCAATTGGAAATGGTAATTACTGTGGCGGTGGTTCGAACTTAAATCCGAATGCACAAATTGATGATGGTTTTCTTGATATTTGTCTTATTGAAGATGTCTCCAGGTTAATTATTATAAGAAATCTCAATAAATTAAAAGACGGCACAATTGATACAATGAAACAGGTGACTTTAAAAAAAGGTAAAAAATTTACAATAAAAAGTGATAAAAATCTTCCAACTCATTTTGATGGAGAAGTATATGATCCTGAAGCAAAAGAAATAAATATTTCGATTGTTCCACATGCAGCTACTGTTATTTATAGGTAAGTAATTTTATGAAAAAATTAATTTTAATCTTATTTATTTCTATAACTTTTTTAATGGCAAATTCGGATGAGTTTAGTTTTGCAAATAGTTTATTATTAGGATTTAAAACCCCTGACTCTGTAAAAATAATTCCAAAGAAAGCATTAATAAGATCTGCGATTATTCCAGGTTGGGGTCAATTATATGTCAAGAAACCTATAAAATCTTTATTTTTTGTTGCTGCCGAGGCATACCATATTTATACTTCTTATTATTATCATGATATATATTTACATGTAAAAGATACAAAAAATGATATGGGAATTGATGCCTGGAGTTTATTAACTACCGAAGAAAAACAGGTAGCAGTAAAAAATCACACAGGATATAGTTTAAAACTAAAACCATGGAAACCGGAAGAAATGCGAAATAAAAGACTTTGGTGGGTTGCAGGATTTTATATAATTGGTATGGTTGATGCCTATGTAGATGCCCATTTATATTATTTCCCAAAAGGTGATATGGAATTTATTAATGATCAAAATACACAAAGCAAAGGAATTCTATTTTCCTTTCCAATAGGAGCAAATAGTGATTAAACAACGTGAGCAATGGGGATCAAAATTAGGTTTTATTCTTGCAGCGGCAGGGTCAGCTGTTGGTTTAGGCAATATTTGGAAGTTTCCATATTTAGTAGGGGAAAATGGTGGTGCCGCCTTTATTATTTTATATTTAATTTGCGTGCTTTTGGTTGGTTTACCTGCTGTAATGGCAGAAATTTTAATCGGACGCACAACTCAAAAAAATCCTGTTGGTTGTTTTCGGGAATTGTCAAAAAAAAATCCCTTTTGGATGGGAGTTGGTTTACTTGGAATCATAACAGGATTTATCATTTTATCCTATTATAATGTAATTGCCGGATGGAGTCTGGGTTATATAATCGAATCTGTTAAAGGTAGTTTTCATAATATGGAAAATCCTGAAATAGCAGGAGAACTTTTTTTTCAAAACTCAACTAATTTTAAATGGGTTTTACCTCTTCATGCAGGATTTATGTTTTTTACTATTGCTATAATTTATTCAGGAGTAAATAAAGGAATTGAAAAGGCCAGTAAATTTTTAATGCCTGCTTTATTGCTTTTTATATTTATTCTTGTAGTTCGTGGTATCACATTGGATGGTGCACAAAAGGGAATTGATTATTTACTTAAAGCAGATTTTTCATCAGTTACTGCAAAAACTGTTTCACTTGCACTTGGTCAGGCTTTTTTCTCATTAAGTCTGGGAATGGGAGCACTCCTTACTTACGGGAGTTATATGTCAAAAAAAGATAACATTATAACTAGTTCAGTTAGTATTGTTGCTCTGGATACATTAATCGCAATATTTGCAGGATTTATGATTTTTCCTGCCCTTTTTGCTTTACAAATGCAGCCGGATCAGGGACCTGCATTAATTTTTAATATTTTACCAGTTATGTTTAATTCAATACCTGGTGGTTATTTTTTCAGAATCTTATTTTTTATTTTATTATCTGTTGCTGCATTAACATCTACAATTTCTTTGCTTGAAGTAATAACCGCTTATGTCGTGGATGAATTCAAAATCCCTCGAAAAAAAGCAACTATCCTACTTGGTGTGATTGTGTTTTTAATTGGCATTCCTAATGCATTATCTTTTGGTGTTATGCAGGATTTTACAATATTTGGGAAGACCTTTTTTAATTTATTTGATTATATTGCTTCCAATATTTTCCTTCCGCTTGGAGGACTTTGTATTACTATTTTTGTTGGGTGGTTTTGGAAGAAACAAGATGTTGTAGATAATATTACAGAAGGATCTAAAGGTATATCTCCTATTATTATCAATATTTGGTTTTATCTTGTGAAATTTATTGTCCCGGTTTTAATATTTTTAATATTTTTGACTTCACTTGGAATAATTACAATTTAATTTGTATAATCTTATATATCATAATATTTAAATATGTAATTATCTGGAAAAAATTAATAGTGATATCTGCATGAAATGATAATAATTTCACTGGAAGTTACTTTGTAAACTAATCGATCTTTTTCATTAATTCTTCTTGACCAATACCCACTAAGTTCGTGTTTTAGTGGTTCAGGTTTCCCTATTCCAATGAATGAATCCCTCTTTTAATTAAAGATATGATACGTTTGTATGTCTTGAAATTATTTTGAGCATAGTCATTGAAATCTTTAAAAGCCGATTTTTCAAAAACAATACGCATTATATTCCTTCAACAGTAAATTCTTCTAAATGTTTTTTATTTTCAACATTTGATATTGCAGTCAATAATTGAGTTTTATTATTTGTGGATTTTAATAAATATTCAGTTTCATCTTTAACTTCATGAATGATAATTTCAATTTCTCTATCTTTAAAAAGATTTTTAATTGTATCAATAACTGACTGGTCTATTTCAGATGCTTTTAATTTATATGTAGCTAGCATTATTTTCTCCTTTTTTAAATTTTTATTTATAAATGTAAGATTAAAATCTTTCAAAAACAATGATGAAAACGGGATTGAAGACATCTCGTAAGAACTACTTTGGTCATTAAGTTCCTCTAAATAGTCATTTTTCAAATAATACCTTTTTTTCATTTAGTTTACTTGTGGATTTTCTAATATTATTTCATAAATTACCGCGTATTTTTTAATAACATTTTAGGATTATGAAACTTAAATTATTTTTTCTGACAATATTCATATTTATAACTGTAAATCAATCATATTCACAAAATTATAATTGGAACCAGCAACAGAACAATAAAAAGATCAGGTTTTCAGTTCCAGGGAAAGAAGATAAATGGTTCGCCCATGATAAATTGCAACATTTTTCATCTTCAATGTTTTTAGTTCTTACTCCTTATTATTATCAAAATCGTTATTTTGATATGTCACATAAAAAATCTTTGAAAAATTCTATTAATATTTCCTTTTCATTAGGTCTGACAAAAGAATTATTAGATATGACATCACCCAAAGGATTTTTTAGTATAAAAGATCTGGTTGTAGATATTATGGGTATTGGCACAGGTGTTTTTAT
>JAOZSG010000332.1 GCA_029939785.1 Fidelibacterota bacterium
GTTAATTGATTTCAGCCACAGCGTGGCGACTCTATTTGTAATAACAATTCTGACACCCAAAAAACCCGTACCTTTAGGTACGATACTATTCTATCAAAACAAGACAATAGTTTACGCCAAATCCGGAGTTCTGGATTTTTACTTATTATTTTTTCGTGATAATTAGTAGAAGATATAAAAATTTATGAATAATGCTGGTTAAAAGAACGAATAAGAATTTTTTATTTTAGGAATAATATTTTTTGACAATAATTTATCCGAGATAAATCATTATCAAAAATTAATAAGAAATAAACACCGGCTGAGACAGAATTATCATTATTATTTTCTCCTGACCAAAAAACAGTATAATTACCCTGTTGATGTTTTCGATTACAAAGTTCCTTTACTTTATTTCCACAAATATCAACAATAGAAAAAGATAAATTACTTGATTTATAAACTTCATAATTTACTCTGATAATTCCATTAAAAGGATTAGGATACATTAAACCAATTTTATATTTATCCGGATTTTGTATGTTTTCTGATTTTTCTATATTCATTTGAGTAGAATCCTGTAACTCATACACCGATTCATTATTAAAAAAATGCAAACGAGCATTAAAAATAACCGGATGATTAGATGCTGGAATCGGTGCAGTTGGATCATTTTTCTGAGGAAAACCATAATAAGTCATTGATCTGGAATCGATAAAATAGGCATAATCACCAATTGTACATTTACCCTGATTATCAATACTTATATTAGAATTCTCTCCTAAATAAATTGCTGTAATTCCAGGATTATTACCAATTGCATAAAGACCACCTACAAAACGATTTTCATAATAATCGTTATTTTGCCAAATTTTATTGATTATGACACTATTCGGAACTTGATTATTGCCGGCAGACAGAGTTAATCTACCATACCAGGCATTATATTCATTAGAAATTAAACGATTCACTTTTACAGATCCAGAACTTAAAATATTATCATCATTCCCATTCAATGTTATTTCATTATAATTAAAATTTTGATCTTCATAACTGAAACTTGCCAAATTTTCAGGATTTATTATTGTAAAATTATTAAAATCATATTCCACACCATGAACTAACTGATCAAAACAAAGATTCGTATATTTTACGGATTTTCCAGCAATAGATTCATAATCTGACATTTCTGTTGGTTTTACTATTGTCACTGATGCTTTTCCAAAAACTTTCCCATAATTATTTTCATCAATACAAAGAGCAGTTTTTTCATCAATACCTATTCCCGTCAGGTCTTCTCCCCTATCTGTTTTCCACTTTGCCAACATGGGAATTAATCGTCCTATTCTTCCGCGCTGATGAAAATGTGAATCTGTCAAAATCCCAGGCATTAAATCCAAAAACTCATTATCCAAATGAATATCAGTATTTCTACAATTCACTGCTGCATCATCCGGGTAAGAACCACCAAATTTTGCATCGAAATAAACTTCACCAAGTATAGCAAGTCCGGCAGAAGTTCCACCTATCACTCCGCCATCTGCAAAAACTTTTTTGATAGCTTCTTCAACTAATGTATTCTTCCATGTGGAGACATAATCCCATTGGTCACCACCTTCGATAAAAATCCCATTTGCTTGAATTAACATTTTATAAGTTAAAGAATCATTTGCAATTGATTTATTTTCTATTCGTAATGCTTTTGAGCCATCATCAGCACCAAAAGAAATGAAATATCCTCTATACCAACTGTCAGCATCATCAACATCAATATTTATGATAATTCCGGAATCTGCCTGATCCACAAACCATTGATATGGCATATCTGACCAGGAATTATAATTCTCCCCACCGCCACCAACTAACATCAGTGATCCATGTGCAAAGAGTAAAACAGGAAATATAAATATTAACAACTTCGTAAAAAGTGAAAATTTTAACGCCAGTCGAAAGCCTGGTTTAGCAACAAAGGATGCTGAGGACGCAAAGGCCCGTTCTAAAATCCGGCCACTGACGGACACAAATTTATTGTATTTTAACGATATAGTCTCTGCGATCTTTGCGGTCTCTGCGTTAAAAATTACTTTTTGCAATTTCATCAATATTAAAATATTTTTTTCCATACTATCATTTTTCATTATTAATCTCTTTATTCAGTTGACTTTCAGTATAATGATAAGGCTCAGGTATTTTTAAAAAATCGAGAGTGTAAGGCTCTCTGATTATATCGCTTGGTTTTTGTATTATTTGTCCTTTTTGCGATAATTCTAAGATACCTTTTTTATCTTTTGATGCAGCAAGTCTAAGATATAACGAAGATTTCTTCTGACGAATTAGTTCCCGCACAGACCAGTTTTCATTTATAGATTGTTGCTGATAAAATCCTCTTTCAAGATTGTCATCAATCTTTAATAATTCAACATAATGTGACCATCCCAATTGGTGCGACACTGTCGCACCTTTTCCAAATTCAAGATAGAATTGTCTCATTCTCTTAATATTACTCAAAGTAAATTCCCTAACTTCCCTGCACAGTTTCATCATCATTAATCCTCGGAGCAATCCCAATTCCAGAAAATCCATAAAACCATGCGAAGAGAATTCCAATATAAAACATAAATGTCCATTGTGCATATACCAATGTTGGTACTCCTAAAGTTCCTGCCATATAAACTCCTGCCATTGACCAGGGTACAATAGGAACAATCACTGTTCCGCTATCTTCTGTAGTTCTGGACAAATTCTTTGCAGCTAAATTTTTCTCTCTGTAAGCCGCAGAAAATAATTCGCCCGGGATTAGTATAGAAAGAAAAGAAGAACCTGTAATGAAAGCCATTGTTATGCAACTTAATGATGTAGAAACAATTAAACTTCCTGTGGAATTAATATGTTTCAACATCTGATCCATAATTTTTTTTAACATTCCTGTAACCTGCATAATTCCTGCAAAGGCAAAAGCACAAAAAGCAATTAATGTAACGCCCATCATACTCATCATTCCGCCTCTGCTAAGAAGTTTGTCCAGTTCAACAATTCCAGTTTCACTTACATATCCAATAGTCATTGCTCTTGATACAGTCTCTATTCCCGTTTTTTGAAAAACCATTGCAAGAAATCCAGCAAGCAATGATGCGATAATCATACCCGGAATTGTGGGTAATTTTCTTACAGCAAAATAAAGTACAACAGCAGGAGGAAGCAACAATATAACATTAAAATTAAAATGGTCTGTCAAACCTGTTAATAGTTGATTTACCATAGGAGAAAATGTTTGACCTCCTCCATATTTTAAACCAATAAAAAAATATATGACTAATCCAATAATCCATGCAGGTAAAGTTGTCCATAACATATGACGAATATGATCAAATAAATTTGATCTGGCGGCTACGGGAGCCAAATTTGTCGTATCTGAAAAGGGTGATAATTTATCACCAAAATATGCTCCGGTAATAATTGCACCTGCTGCCGGACCTACAGGAATATCCAGACCCCGTGCAATTCCCATAAAAGCAATCCCAACAGTTCCAACAGTTCCCCAGGAAGTTCCTGTAAAAAGAGAAACAAAACTACTGACAATACAAGCAGTTACCAAAAAATAAGTTGGAGAAATAATTTTCAAACCATAATAAATCAGCATTGGAATTGTACCCGAAACTATCCATGAACCCACAAGCAATCCGACACAAATCACTATCAACATAGCTGGCATCGCACGACTTACAGAATCAACAATACCAGTTTCCAACTCTTTCCAGGT
>JAOZSG010000333.1 GCA_029939785.1 Fidelibacterota bacterium
CTCTGCTTTTGTTGGAGACACTTATACTGAAAAAGTTGAAAACTCTTTATTAATAACTTTACCGGCACCTACTAATTTGGAATTGAAAAAATTGGATGTAAGTACTATAAAATTGGAATGGGAAGATAATAGTAATGAAGATGGTTTTTATGTAGATCGAAAAGTTGGAGATGTTGACTGGACAATTAATTACGCAGTAATTAATAAGGATGTTACTTATTTTATTGATAATATTAATAAACCATGTGGTACTTTTCAATACAGAGTCAGAGCATATAAAGAAAGTTATTCCTCTTTTAGTAGTAATATTGATACTATTAACGTCCGATTAAATCTTGTTGGTTCACTTAATACTGTTGGAGAAGCTTCTAAAATTTTTATAAATGACTGGAGAGCTTATTTGACTGATCAATATGGTGGTTTGCATGAATTGGATTATTCCAATCCTACCTCACTTTCTATCGTGAAAACTCTTAATCTGCCAGATAGAACATTAGCCGTATATGTCAAGGATAATTTAGCCTATGTTACAAATCATCGGGGTGGTATTCATATTGTTGATCTTAATAGTTTTTCTGTAATAAATGAAAGTAGGACTTGTGGAATTCCTGCTGATATTGTTGTCAATAATGTTCCTCCAAGAGCATATATTGCTGATAGTGATAGTGGAATGACAATTATATCATTATCTAGTAGTACTCCGACAATAATATCAAATTTTATTCCGGCAAATGTAGTACCTGGTGAACAGGCTAATTGTATTTATGTCAAGGATAATTATTCATATCTGGCTTACAATTCAAGAGGAATGGTAATAGTGGATATTTCAGATGTGGAAAACCCAGTATTAGGATCAGAATTAAAGAATATTGGTATTGTAAAAAATTTGGATATTCAGGGGAATTATGCATTTTTGGCAAATGGTGATGATGGTGTCGCAATTGTTGATATTAGTTCACCTACAGCACCAAATTTAATAGCTCGGTGTAATACAGGCGGCTATGTCTATGATCTGAAAGTTGATGGTGATTATGTTTATGTTACTGATAAGGAAAAAGGGTTTCTGGTTGTTGATATAAGTAATGTTAATTCTCCCTATGTACTTGGAAATTATGAAATGAGCAAAACACCAAATTCTATCGCAATAACCGATAGTTATGGTTTTGTCACTGATAATGATGGTTTGAAAATTATTCAGGTAAATCCTTAAATATGATAAAAAAAAGGTATATAATATGAGTAAAAAACTTCTACTAATTTCCATTATTTTATGTTTTTCATTGATACATGCAAACATATTGTATGTACCGGGAGATGCAGGAACTATTCAGGCTGCTATTAATGTAGCTGTTGATGGGGATACTGTTGTTGCTTCTGATGATGTGTATAATGAAAACTTGAATTTTTTAGGAAAAAATATTACTGTTGGTTCACGATATTTGATTGATAAAAATGTTTCACATATCAGTGCTACAATTATTGATGGGAATCAGAATGGTTCTGTTATAACTTTTGCAAATAATGAAACAAAGGAAGCTCAACTTGTTGGCCTTACAATAAGAAATGGTCTTGCGAATGATGGTGGTGGAATTTATTGTATTCAGGCAAATCCAACATTAAAAAATCTGGTTATTACAAATAATGAAGCACGGTCAGCCGGAGGTGGTGTATATTTATATGAATCATCTGCTATTTTGACAAATTCAACTGTTAGTCATAATATTAGTGAATCCGATGGTGGTGGATTAATGTTTTATAATTCATCTGGAACACTTTATAGAATTGCAGTATTTGGAAATACTTCGAAAACCAGAGGTGGTGGAATTTGTGGGTTTAATAATTCAATTATAAATCTAAAAAATGTTACTGTAGTAAAAAATACAGCTTATGAAAATGGTAGTGGTATTGCATCATTATGGGAAAGTGAAATTGATATATTGAATTCAATAATTTGGGATAATAATCAAAACGGAGTATACAAATCTGAAACTGGAGAATTAGCAGCAACATATTCTGATATTATGAATGGAAATGATAAAGCTTATTTTGGTGAAGGATGTATAAATTTATATCCGGAATTTGAAAATGTGGCATTATATGATTTTAATTTAACACCTAGTTCACCATGTGTTGATGGTGGAAATCCTGCTGATATCTATTTTGACCCTGATGGTACAATAGCTGATATGGGAGCATTTTATATTATTCAGACAGGTATTCGTGGTTATGTTACAGTTTCTGATAGTTCTGTATCTCCTACAGAAGTAAGTATAATTATATCAGGTGATACCAGTCTTACAGTTTATCCAAATGAAAATGGTATCTATTTTGTAAAAGTTAACACTGGAACCTATGATATAGAGGCATCTGCAAAGGGATATCTGAGCGATCCTCCCGGTGGATATCAAGATATAAATATAACTCAAGGTGATCTTGTAATGGGTTTTGATTTTGAAATGTCGCCACTTCAAAAAGGACAGATACGGGGAAGAGTCAGAATTGAAGGTCTTGGAGATGTGCTAAATGTTTTGATTTCAGCAGGAGATGAATCTGTTCATCCTTATTATGATTCTGAAGTAAATCAATATTTTTATCAGTTACCGGTTTATCCCGGACTTTATGATGTAGAAGCAACACTCACCGGATATCAGGATTCAATAATTACTGATGTATTAGTTACCTCGAATAGAATATCAGATGGACATAGTTTTGGATTAAAACTAATTTCCTTTGAATCTTTTGCCACAGGGAAGGTAACTTTGAAAAAAGGTAACGGAGTTATTACAGAAGTCGGAGTAACCGATGGTGAAGACACTTCTTATTGTAATATTGATGGAATTTATGTACTAAGAACTAAAGAAGGATATCGTAATATTACTGCATTTCTTAAAGGTTATAATAATGTTACTCAATCAAATATCGCCTTTTCAGCAGCAGATACAACAAGAAATATTGATTTCGTATTAATAGACTGGGAGGTGATAGAAGGTAATCAATATGATATGATAGTATATTCAACAACAACCTATGATGGTTTGTTCATTAATGATACTTTAAGTAATCAATTTGCCGCTTTTGGACCAGATAGTGCAAATGATATTAGGGGAATTGGTGTTTGGAAGTATGGAAGTCATCCAACATGGAATACTGAATTTGACTCACTTTTTTATGAACTTAAAGGGTATTGGTGGATTACAATTGTGAGTAATAATAATAGCGGTTTCGAACCAATAACATTTAAATTTTTTAATACAGAAACCGATTCAATTTATGATTGTGAAGAAGGAATATTTTTTAGAGATACAACATATACAAATGGAATTAATATCCATGTGCCATCTCCTGAAAGAGAAATGAATTTTTCATTAATCGAAAACTGGAACTGGGTTTCATTTAATGTTCGACCACAAAATTATTCACTTGATAATGTGTTTGATCAATTAACTCCTAATGATATTACGAGAATAACTCATGAAAATTCATCAGCATGGTATAATAGTGTTGGTGGTCTTTGGGAAGGTGAAATGTCAACAACCGGTATTAAAGATGGAGAAGGATATCTTATAAATCTTAATAATAGTGTGAATAATTTTACTTTTAGTGGACAACGATATAATCCGATAATTAAACCTATTCATATTTGGCCGGGTTTTAACTGGGTTGGATATTATCCTAAAAAGAAAATTAATATTGGGAAAGCTCTTGAAAGTATTACTGAAGAAGATAC
>JAOZSG010000043.1 GCA_029939785.1 Fidelibacterota bacterium
TATAAATTCCCTATATTTTTAATAAATTGTTAACACTATTATATAAAAAAAATCTCAAAAATAATTTATAAAGAAATTTACTGTATTTTCAAAGAAAGGGTAATAATTTTATTTAAAAAGATACTGAATATTGGTTATTAATTAAATAGTTTATGTAATTGTTTTAGAAATGTTTAATTAATTAAATATTTCTATCGTATATATAATTATTTGTAGAAAATCATTGAATAGTTCTTTTACTAATTATTAATAATTTATAACAATATAATAATTAGTTATTAACAATGTTTAACTAAAAATATTATGACAATATGATTTGTTTATTTTTTTTAATATTATTATTTATAATATGTTATATGTATTTTAAAAGTGATCGTTATATGTAATGAAGATATTTGAAAGATTATTATAAATTTGTGTTAGTTTTATTGTAAAACTAACATCTGAATTTTTACTTATTAAGATAAATTCGCGGGACTCTTTGGGTTACGGCACAACATAATTCGTAAGATATTGTACCAATTTTTTCAGCTATTATTGAAGCTTGTAAAATAGTTGAATTCGATGAACCCCAAAATATAACTTCATCTCCAATTTTTACATTTGAATCAACTTTTACCATGATTTGATCCATCGTGACTGTTCCGACGATAGGGTAAAGAGTATCATTAATTAATACTTTCCCTTTATTTGTAAATTGTCGGTTTATTCCATCTGCATATCCTATAGGTAAAACAGCAATTGTTTCATCTGACATGGTTGTATAGTGAAGTCCATAACTGATATTTTTATTTTTTTTAAAGTTCCTTAATTCAATAACATTGGTTTTTAGAGTCATGACTTGCTTCAGATGAATTGATTCTGATGTTTCAGTTGAAGGATAGTGTCCATACAAAATTATTCCCGGTCGAACTGTATTAAATGGGTATTTCAAGGTATACGGAAGATCAAGAATAGCACCGCTATTTGCAGAATGAATATATGGTATTTTTATTCCAATATTTTTAATTTGCTCATAAATTTCTAAAAATTGATTTATCTGTTTTGTTGCATATTTTTTATCGCTTGTGTCAGAAGTTGCAAAGTGTGTATAGATTCCTTCAATTTCAATCTGTTTTGTATTTGAAATTTTATGTATAATCATCATTATATTAGATGGAAGAATACCAACTCGTCCCATTCCTGTATCGATATTAATATGAATTTTTGCAGTTTTATTAAGATTTATAGAGTGTTCTTCGATAATTTTAATATCTTCTAATGTTGTGAGTGTGATACTAATATCTTGTTCAATGGCCTTTCGAATTTCATCAGACCATAACCGACCGAAAATCAAAATTTTTTCTGAAATTCCGGCATCTCGTAATTCTAATGCTTCCCTTAGTCGGGCTACAGCAAAAAAAGTACAACCTTCTTTTATAAGTTTTTGTGTGATCTGAATAGAACCATGTCCATAAGCATCTGCTTTTACAACAGATATAATGTTGTTTGTTCCGGTATGAGCTTTAATATTATGGTAATTATAAATCAGGTTTCCGAGATTTATTTCTGCTCGCGTTGCTAATGGATTAGCGTCTCTTGGTGGCGAACATAAATCCGATTCTTTTTCATATTGTTTAAAAATCATCAAAACATCTCCATTATTTCAAACATCAGTAATCTGTAACTGGCAGAGTACATGTGATGTAATATATTTAAATGAATATATTTTAGCAGAATTGCTTA
This sequence comes from Fidelibacterota bacterium, assembly GCA_029939785.1. Taxonomy (GTDB): domain Bacteria; phylum Fidelibacterota; class UBA2242; order UBA2242; family JAFGTP01; genus JAOZSG01. Next base: position 1,726 of record JAOZSG010000043.1, read on the forward strand.
CTTTTCACATTCACCGGTGCTAGTTTCTTTCTCTAAATTTGGTAAACTATTTTTGTTAGATAGTAAAAAATTATCATTAAGAACCTTTTCTAAATCAGAAATTGACCAATTACCTTCATGGCGTCCTATTCCTTTCATGAATAAAGGAAAATGAACAAATGAAACCACCTTTCCATCTATTTTTGCAGTATATTTACCATCAATTACTATCGCAAACGGGAAATGGGTTGATGGTAAACCTAATTTAGTAATAACATCAAAATTCTTTTTATCCTCAATTGAATAATAATTAATGAAATAAGAATCACTGAATTGATTTAACAACTGGTTGGTTCTTTTTAGTACTTTTTGAGACGGTGGTTTATCTTTGTAAAATACTGCAATATTTTTTTTGTCATTTGCTGACAAATTATTGCCTAAAATCATCATAAAAACTGTTATTAAAATAAATTTAAATCTCATTCTTTGCCCTTTCATTATTATCTACTAACTATTGCTCTTAATTCATTTCCATTATTATGATTGTTATATGGATTAGGATTTATATATGTATAACATCGCTTTATGTAGTATTTTTTGTATATTTCTTTTTTAAAAATTTTTTAAGCGAATCAAAGTCATCAAAAACTTCAGTAGTACACCCTAAGATCCATCCACTAATATCTTGTATAGGTTTATTTTTTACCATATATACAGGAATATCATGATAATAAGCAATTGTTAATTCTCCATGTGTTCCACCACCTTTTTCAGTATAAGGATCCCAAAGGCAAATGACATAATCAATCTCAGTTAATATAGATTTTAGATCGCCATTAATTAATTTTCTTACAATTTTTTTGTATTCTTTCAAATTTCTTAATTTTAATTCTCTAAATGATTCTTTTTCTTTTGATGATATATGTTTTTTTTCTTCAATCAATGGATTGTAAAATTCATGGCCAAGTTGTTTTTTTAAAAAAAGTGATATATCATTTCTCCAATGTTTGCCATGATCAGGAGAATGTTCTATTGCACCGGATAAATATACTTTCATGATAATAATTCCTTTTTAAATAATATGTAACTGAATACGGAAAAAATTATATTTAATAAACTAATTACTATAACGTAAATAATATTTATATTCAAATTCAGAAAAATAGCATTTCCACCTTCTATAATCATTGTTGTTGGTAAGTATTTGATTGTATAATATAGAAAGTCAGAATAAATATTTGATGGAATTATTACGCCTGATAATAAAATTAAAGGGAAAAAAATAAAAAAAAGAATGAGGGAAAAAGTTCTTTGATTTGAAAATATAATTCCCAAAATAATTGAAATCTGAATTATAAAAACTACACTAAAAAGTAAGAATAGTAAAAATACTATTGTATATAAAATATTTATAGTTATTCCTGTTAAAATAGTTAGTGTTATGAAAGAAAAAATCATTTGGATAAAAGTAAAAAACAGAATATTTAAAAATTCACCTAAATAGATTTGGAATTCCATCAAATTAGTAGTTCTTATTTGATTAAGTATATTTGTATGAAAAAGTTTATTGGTATTAAAATAGGATATTCCAAATGCAATGCAGATTGTTATTAATGATATGATATTAGGTAAATAAATATTTTTTGTATCTATATTATTTAGTTCGGGGATAATTTTTGCAATTCCTTTGAAAAATAGTAAGAATAATATGATACAACAAAATAAATTAAGTATTAGAGGAAGTATCAATTTGGGAAAAATTGGTGAAAATTCCTTTTTTATAATTGCTATTATTGAATTCATTCTATAAACCCTCATCGGATAATAATTGGTTTATTAGTTCTTCCATATTTACTGAATTACATGAAATTCTAATTATATCTTCTTCATTTATTTTTTTTATTATTTTGTAAAAATCAAAGAAACTATCACATATTATTTGTATAGAATTTCCTAGGTTTATAGTTTTATTTACCCTGGGATTTGTGTTGATAGATTCAGTGATATGATCTTTACCTTTTTTTATTTCAACTTGCCCAACAAATTTAATATTATGACTAATCATTTTTTCAATATTTCCATCAAAACGAATACATTGATTATGCAATACGATCCATCGATCTGCAATCGTCTGAATTTCTGTGAATTCATTTGATGCAACTACAATTGTTTTTTGTCCTTTCATCTCAAGAAGATATTTAAGAAAAATATTACGTAGATTAAAATCAAGCCCCATTAAAGGTTCATCCAACAAAAGAATTTCCGAATCTTTCATTAAAACCTGTATTATATCTAATCTTTTTCTAATACCAGGTGAATAAGTGTTTGCCGGATAATCTAAATAATCTTCAAACATGAATCTTTTTACAAGTGGCATAACAATAGTGTCGAAATTATTTTGCGAATAACCTAAATAATCACAGCGTATTTTTAAATTTTCACGTCCTGTTAAATTATTGTCATGCATTGAGGAGTCAGGAAGGAATCCTAAGACTTTTTTTAATTCCTCTTTATGCTTGTTGATGTTTTTTCCTTTTATATAAATTTTTCCTTCATCTGTATATAGTGTTGATGATAAAAGTTTTAGAAGGGTGGATTTTCCAGATCCATTCTGTCCTATTATTGCAAAAGTGGATCCTTTTTCTATACCAAAGGATAAATTGCTTAATGCGTATCTGTTCTTATAATGTTTACTAACATTTTTTAATGTAATTGATGCTTCCATTAATGTGCCTCATACCAGGAATTACCGAAACCAATATCAACTTTGATAGGAATATCCAGTTTCAAAGCATTTTCCATTTCAAATATTACCATGTTCTTTAATTTTTCAACTTCTTCATCAGGACATTCAAAAATTAATTCATCATGTACCTGCATTATCATTTTTGTTTCCCAATTTTCATTTATTAATATTTTATGAATATTATTCATTGCGATTTTTATCATATCAGCGGCAGTACCTTGAATAGGCATATTTATAGCAGATCGTTCTGCTGTTTCGCGGATATTTTTATTACTACTCTCAATATCCTGAGTGTACCTTCTTCGTCCAAAAAGCGTTGCAACATATCCATTTTCACGGGCTTGTTCAAGTGTCTCGACAATATAATGATTAATTCCCGGATAAGTTAGAAAATATTGATCGATTAATTCTCTCGCTTCTGTCATAGATATACCTAATTCATTACTTAATCTAAATGGACCGGCACCATACATTATTCCAAAATTTACAACTTTTGCAGTACGTCTCATATCTGATGTAACATCCTTTTCATCAACACTATATACTAATGATGCAGTTCGTTTGTGAACATCAACATTTTCCTTGAAAGAACGGATAAGTTCCACGTCTTTTGAAAGGTGAGCCATTATTCTTAATTCTATCTGTGAATAATCAGCAGCAATTATTTTCCACCCTTGTCTTTGAGGTATAAAAGCATGCCTGATTTTACGACCAATTTCAGTTCTTATTGGAATATTTTGAAAATTCGGATGACTACTACTCAATCTTCCGGTAGATGCTATTGTTTGATTAAAGGATGAATGTATTCGCCCTGTTTGTTTATTAACCAGTTTAGGTAAAGCATCAAGATATGTATTTTGTAATTTTGTTAATTTTCTGTAATCCAGAACCATACCTGGTACAGGATGATCATTTTTTAATTTTTCTAATATATTTACAGCTGTTGAGCGTTTTTTACCTGTCGGTAGTTTTAGGTGATCAAAAAGAATTTCACTAAGTTGTTTTGGAGAATTAATGTTAAATTCTACTTCACATTCAAAATAAATTTCTTGAGTTAGTTTTTTGATTTTTTCACTTAATTCCTGAGACATTTTCTTTAAATATTCAACATTAACAAAAACACCATTTTCTTCAATTTTTGCTAAAGTTTGAAGAAGTGGCAGATCGATTTCTTGATAGACATTTAACATATTATCATTAATTAGTTTTTTCTTTAAAATATCTACAAGTTGCAATGCAATATCAGCATCCTCAGCAGCATAAAATGTAATTTTATCAATTTCTACCTGATCCATAGTAATTTGATTTTTACCTTTACCAATAAGATCTTCGATAGGTTGCATTTTATAATGTAAATATTGCTGACTGAGATAATCTAACTTGTAACTTCTGGAATCCGGTTGAATAAGAAATGCTGCTATAATGGTATCAAAACCAATATTTTTTAGTTCAATACCATATTTTCGTAAAATTATATAATCATACTTTAAATTCTGGCCACATTTAGAGATTGTTTCATCTTCTAAAATTGGTGCAATTTCTTTCAGTAATTTAAAATTATCATCACCTCCGAATAATTGCATTTGTTGTGAAGGAGATTGAATAGGAATATATACACCGGAGTTGTACTCCCAACTTAATGAAATACCAACAATTTCAGCTTCCATTGGATGAACTGATGTCGTTTCAAGATCAACTGAAAGGAGATTATACTTTGATATTTTTTTTATCAATTTTTTTATATCATTGGCTGTATCTACAGTATAATAATATTTTTTAACTTTAATTTCCTGTTCTGTAACAAGATTATAAGTTTTAATTAAACTATGAAATTCTAAATCTTCAAATAATTCACGTAATCTGTCATTGTTTATATTTGTAAACTTTGCATCATCTATTTTTAAATCTATAGGAATATTTGTGTTAATTGTTGCTAATTGTTTTGATAAAAGTCCATTTTCTTTATTTTCTATAAGAAGATTATGGACACGTTTATTTGTGATTTTTTCCAGATTTGTATAAATACCTTCGATATTTTTATATTCATTGAGTAATGGTATTGCTTTCATCTTGCCAATACCGTAAATCCCAGGAATGTTATCAGAGCTATCACCAACCATACCTAAATAATCAGGTATTTGTTTAGGAGTAATACCATATTCAGTTATTACATCCTTTTCTCCAACAATTTTACCTTTTGATTTTGAAGTGCTTAATTTGTACATTTTTACATTTTCATCAACAAGTTGAAGTAAATCCTTATCGCTTGAAACAATGAAAACTTCCAGATTATTATTTGTTCCGATTTTAGCAAAAGTTCCAATTGCGTCATCAGCTTCATACCCCGGAGTTATTACTACAGAAATATTTAGAGCTTTACTTAATTGATGTAAATAGGGGAGTTGTTCTACGAGGTCTTCCGGTGTTGCATCTCTATTAGATTTATATTCAGGATACATTTCATGCCTGAATGTTTTTTGTTTTGCATCAAAAAACATAATAATATAATCAGGTTTGTTTTCTTCAAGCAAATTATGCATAGTATTTACAAAGGCATAACAGGCACCTGTTGGCATTCCCTTGGAATTGGAAAGTTTGGATCCTCGCATACCATAATGTGATCGGTATGCAATTGCAGATCCATCAATTAGATATAATGTTGATTTTTTACTCATATAATTTTAAATAATTACCTATTTTGTTATTAATTTTTAATCATATCTGTATAGGATTTATAAGATTCTATTTATTTTTAGTTATTTTATTAAATTTTTCAAATTATCAATTGCGTAAATCTTGCGGGAAAGCCTGGGAGTCGAACCCAGCTTGCTGATAATTTCAGCAATAACGATTTTGAAGACCGCAGTATCCACCGGAATAACATGCTTTCCCATTTATAATTTTATCAATTCGAATTTACAACCATGTATTCAAGTTTTTCTTTACGTTTAATTTGTTTTCCTGCTTTAATTGCTTTTCTACGAGTTGTAAAAAAACCAATACGTACAGCAGTCAAAGTACCATTATTTCCTGTGATTTTTTTTATATATGCATTGTATCCTTTTGACTTTAGTTTATTTCGTAAAAATAATGCATTTGTCGGCGAAGAAAAAGCTCCGAATTGGAGAACGAATTGTTGATCATTCTCCTGAATATCATCAATATTAGTACTTGCATTTTCTGCAGAAATATAATTTGTTTTAACTAATTCATTTTCTTTAATAATGGTGAAATCTGTTTGATATTGGGAATCATAGAATGTCAGATTGAGATTTGGATATTTTTCCAGAAAAATATTATAATAATAGGCTGCTGAGTCAATTTTATTTACAGTACAATAACTACATAAAAGCATGTTAAGACAGTTTTGAATATGTTTACTGTCTTTATATTTTTTTAACATATTCTGAGATTGTATTATAGTTTTATTGTATAAACCTCTTGTATAAGAAAATTCAATTATTTTTAAAAATGCGTCATCTGCTAAATAACTATTCGGATATTTTTTTAGTACATCCTGAAAAATTGATAAGGATTTTTTACCATCTTCTTCAATTATACCTGAAATATACAATACGTCCGGGCTGTTTGGAAATTTCTGTTTTAGATATGGAAGTTTATCTTTGATGTAATTATATTTGCCATTTTCTAAAAGTACAAAATAAGAATCAAAATTCTCTGATTTTAATATCGAAGAAAATATACCAATTACTATGAATATTAAAAATAAATTTTTCATAAGTTGAAATATGTATCAGGTTCACCACATTTACTGCATATCCAAACAACATCGCTTTCGCAATGACCACAAACTGAACATTTTGAGATATTTGGTTGCTGAATTTCATTAAGTAATTTTTTTAAAACATCATTAGCTTCTCTGCTATCATCAACAGCAGTCAGAAATTTTACCAAAGCAATTTTTGCTTTAATATTATCAGGGTGTTTATCAACTAATTGATGAGATAAAGATAATGCTTCTCCCATATCACCTTTGCTCTCAAAAAATTCTGCCAATGCAATATTTGTTTCTATGTTTTCAGGATCTTTTTTAAGAATATTTTTAAAAAAGGAGTGAATTTCTTCAAAGCGTCCTAGATTGAAAAGGGTCTTTTTTAATCTGGGAAATACAAGATAGGCTTTTTCAGGACAGGTTTCTACAAATTTTGTCCACCATTCTACGGCATCATTTTCACGGTTATCCTTAATATATGATGCACCAATATAATAATAAGGTGCTTCACACGATGGATCGAGTTTTATCGCTTTTCTGAATGTTAACCGGGCTTCATGATATTTACCATTGTTATAGTATTGATCAATTCCGTCCTGAACTTTATATATTGATAGCAATCTGCTTTTTTGTTTTTTATTTAGCGAGGAAAATTTATTAAGAAAATCAGAGGCTTTTTCCCATTCTTTCATTTCTTTGTAAAGTTTCCAGATCATCTCTATAGCCCAAGGCTGTTTCTTTTCAAGTTTTAATATATCGAGAGCTACAGATAAAGACTTTTGATAGTTTTTTAAATCATAGTAATCTTCACATATATGCATCATTATTGAAGTTTTTTGTTCTTTGGTTAAATGTTGTCTGAACAATAAATTTGAATGAATATTTACTGCATTTTGTGCTTTTCCTGTTTTTCGGAGTAAATTTCCAAGTTTAATATATGCATCAATATTTTCGGTATTTTCTTTTACATATTTTTGGAAACTTTCAATAGCTTGTAAGTATTCTTTATGGAGCATCTGGTTTAAACCAACTGTATATAAACTATCTGTTCTTTTTAATTTTAATTCTTTTTGGCGGGATGTATAAATCATGAATAAATAAATTATTATTACAACTGGAATTATTCCTATTATTACAATATTACTCATTTGAAACCTTATTCTTTTATTTGTTCGTCAGTGTTTGATATTTCTTTATTCCTTAGGAGATTAATCTCTTTTTGCATTTTTTCATATTTCTTTTTTAATACTCTAATTGTATTTTTAGCTGATAATATTTGTATACCGGAATACAAATATCCTAATATTAATCCAAAGAGCATTGAAATAAATAGAATTATAATCATATCTGTTGTTACACTATTATTGTCACTAAAAAATTTTACATCTACTTGTTGTCCTACGTTTTGCACAATAAAAAGCAGTACGAATAGTACAACTGTCAGTATTATTATTAGTTTAGCAAATTTCATATTACCTCCATTTATTCTATTTCACCAAAGAGAGAAACACCTGCAGCATCTATAATTTTAACGTTAATAAATTCTCCAATTTTAGGCGTGCCTTTTTTGATAATAACCAGTTTATTTGTTTCTGTTCGTCCTATTTTATGATTGATATTCTTTTTACTATTAGATTCTATGAACACTTCCTGTGTTGTGTTTTTTAATTCATTATTTCTATAAAGTGTATGTTTTTTTTGTAGTGTAATCATTTCATTAAGTCTGTCTGATTTGGTGTTTTCTGAAACTGTATCAGGCATTTCAGCTGCTTTTGTACCCGGACGAGGGGAATATTTAAATGTAAATGCATTGTCATACTTTACATATTCCATAATCTTTAATGTTTCTTGAAAATCTGTATCTGTTTCACCGGGAAAACCTGTAATAATATCAGTAGTAATTGCTATGGTTGGGATGTGTTTTTTTATTAAATCCACTAGATGAAGGTAATCTGACTGTGTATATGTTCTATTCATTGCTTTTAATATTTTTGAAGATCCGGACTGTAATGGTAAATGTATATGATTGCAGATATTTGTATTTTGAGCAATAATTTGAATTGTACGCTCGTCCAAATCTTTTGGGTGAGGAGAGGTAAATCTGATACGTTTAATTTTTTCAATTTCGGAGATGGCTTTTAAAACGTCTGGAAATCGTTTGTCTTGAAAAGAGTATGAATTGACATTCTGACCTAAGAGTATAAGTTCTTTACGATTAGAAGCCACTAATTGCTTTGCATGTTTTACAATATTATGAAAAGATAAACTTCTTTCACGCCCACGAGTATAAGGAACAATGCAATATGTACAGAAATTATTGCAACCTCTCATAATTGGAATATATCCATAATATGTGTTTTGGGGAATTGATTGGAGATTATCATACATCTCTGTTTTTGAAAGTATATTATTTATAGCTTTTTTATCGTCAGAAATTAATATATCAGTAAGTTTTCTATATGAATCAGGACCTAATAAAATATCTATATCAGGAATTTGTGTCTGTACCTCGTTCGCATGTTGTTGTGCCACACAACCAACAAGTCCAATTTTCACTTGTTTGTTTTTTTTCTTTAGACTATTGTATTGTTTAAGTTTATTTATTGCTCTTTGTTTGGCTTTTTCTCTAACGGAACAGGAATTAATTAAAACAATATCTGCAATTGCCGGATCATTAGTACTACTATACCCAAAGTTTTCAAGTAATCCTGAAATTATTTCAGTATCAGCTTCATTCATTTGGCAGCCTTGAGTTTCTATAAAGTAGAGTTTGTTTTTCATTTTGTTCTAATTTTCTTTTTACAATAATAATAACGAAATTTATTCAAATTTTATATAATTTTCACGTTAAATATTACAATAATCAAAAAAAAGGCAGAACTAAATATCTGCCTTTAAATTTTTATGTGTATGAAAATGTTATCGTAAATATCCGGTAAAGAAAAAGTTTAATGGATTTAATTTTTTCTTATGCTTTCTTACTTCATAATGGAGATGTGGACCTGTACTTCTTCCTGAATTTCCTACTGTACCTACAATATCACCGCGTTGTAGTTTTTGACCCTTTTTTAATTTTGTGGTTTTAAGATGTGCATATACGGTAGTGTACCCATAACCATGATCTACTTCAATAACTTTCCCATAACTATGATTATATCGTACATTCCCAACAACACCATCAGCAGTAACATAAACATTAGTACCGGTTGGAGCAGAAAAATCTAAGCCATAGTGGAATTGTCTTTTATGTGTAAAAGGATCGTTTCTATATCCAAAATAACTACTGATTCTTCCTATATTTATTGGTTTTATTGAAGGAGTAGATTGTATCTGTTCTTTTCTGTTTTTTATTGCATTATAGATTTTTTCATAACTTAATTTTTCAAGTTTGATTTCTCTTTCAAGTTTATTCAGATCACGAGATAAACTTGAAATTAACAGAGTATCATTTGGCAGAAATTTGTCAAGTTTTGTTATCTTATGGATAACTTTTCCTCCAATACCGAGTTGTCTAACATCCCGATCAATTTGTGGTAGATCGGCATAAGTACGTAATGCTTCATCTTTATTTTGGAGATCAACAATATTATCCTGCATTTTAAAAATACGATTTTCCATATTGTCTATTGTGGATAAAAGTTCTTTGTTATCTTTTTTTAATTTTGTTAGTTTTATATTGTAAATATAATCTGAAAAAATATGGATTGATAAAAAGACAAGAATCACGCATAAAGATAAAATAGAAATAGAAAAAACAATGATTTTTTTTGGAGTTAAGAAAAAACTCGTTGGTTTTTGTGAATTGTCTATTATAATATAATGTTTATTTTTTTTACTTAACATATTGAAAATTTTTCTTTATAGTAATATATTCATTATCTCAGTCGCTCGTAAAAAGTAATACTATATTGTCTAAATATCAAACAATTTTTTTATATTAACCTAGATAACTCCGTAAATGATTAGATCTTGAGACATGTCTAAGTTTTCTTAAAGCTTTTTCTTTTATTTGTCGAACCCTTTCACGAGTTAAATTTAAAATATTTCCTATTTCTTCTAATGTTGCAGGTCTTTCTTTTTCAATTCCAAAATAATATCTAATAATCATTTCTTCTCTTGGATCAAGAGTCAAAAGAACTGTTTTTATCTCTGTCTTAAATGATTCATCATGCATTTCTTTATTTGGTAATAGATCTTCTTTTGTTGGTAATATATCTTTTAGAGTACTTCTATTATCCTGTGGAAGAGGTGCATCAATACTAACTGTACCATCATTAAGTCTATATATTGTATCTTTATCAATGTTTTCAGCTTCCATGATAAAGTCTATTTCTTTTGCATTTGGTTCACGCTCATATTGTCGTTGAAAATCTGTAGTTGCTTTTGTAATTTTATTAATACTTCCAACAACATTTAGCGGTAATCTAACCAATCTGGAATATTCTGATATTGATTGGAGGATAGTTTGTCTTATCCACCAAACAGCATAGGAAATAAATTTGAAACCACGTGTTTCGTCAAATCTGCGAGCGGCTTTAATAAGACCAATATTTCCTTCATTAATCAAATCAGATAAAGAAAGACCATGTCCCTGATACTTTTTAGCAATTGAAACTACAAATCTTAAATTTGCTTTTAAAAGTTTATCCAAAGCTTCCTGATCACCTTCTTTAACTTTACAGGCAATCGAAATTTCATCTTCTGAGGTTAGTGGTTCTTCATGACTTATTTCATCAAAATATTGTCTTAAAACACGGCTGTAAACGTGAGCTGGGAATTTGTTGCTTACTACTTTTTCCATTTCAAACCTTATTCATTTTTACTGTTAATGTTTTCTTCTTCAGGTATATCTGAGGCTTCTTCTTTTTTTACCGAATGTTCACCCTTTATTTTTTGATATTTTTCTTCTTTAGTTTTAAGCTCAATATCAATTTCTTTAACTTTATCTATAAATGTAGAAATATCACTTTCTTCTAAAAGAATATCAAATTTCCCATCATTTAGAAGTGTGTAAATTTTACTGCCAATTTTTTGAAATTGTTTGTCTTTATCTTTTTTTAGTTGAAATAAATCGAGTTTAATTTTTCCAAGTTTTGTTACTTCTTCAGCTTTTTCTGCTGCATCTCTAGTTAATTCCCCTGCTTTACTTGCTGCCTGTGATGCAATATCACTTACCTTTTTCTTTATTTCATCCCATTTTTGCGTCATAAAAGCCTTCCTTTGTTTTAAAAATTGCAATAAAAATAGAAAGCAAATTCCAAGCCAGTATTATATGATATGTTCTAACTTAATTAAAATTTAATTTTTAAAAACTACTTGACCAATAATAATTATAACGTCAAATATTTTTTTTGTCTTTATATTTTATTAATGTAAAATATAAAATGTATTATTTTAGATATTTATTTTTTTTTAATATTTATTTGAAAAAAATTTGACATTCTCAAAATTTATTGAGAAATTTTTTCTTTGAGAGGAAAAAATGTCAATATTTTTTTGTTGTTTTGAGCAATATTTTGCTTAATTCTGATTATTGTTTCTAACTCTTGATGGAAAATTTTCAGAACAGAAGCGGAACAATTTTCTTCATAAAGTTGGTAATAATCTTTATTTTTCTTATAAGTACCGAAAATTTTTCCTGTTTGATAGAATTTAAGTAATAATCCATATCCAAGATTAATTTGTGTTTCCTTCCCATTAAGGTTTT
>JAOZSG010000334.1 GCA_029939785.1 Fidelibacterota bacterium
CATTCTCCGGATTACATATTAAATTGTGCTGCTTATACAGATGTAGATGGTAGTGAAGATAATAAAGAACTAGCATGGAATATCAATGTCAATGGGGTGCGAAATATAATAATTCCGGCTAAAAAAATTGGTTGCCATATTGTTCATATTTCCACTGATTATGTATTTGATGGCTGTAAAGGTCCTTATAAAGAAGATGATTCAACAAATCCAATTAATTACTATGGCGAGACTAAATTAGCAGCAGAAAAGGAATTAGTTAGAGCCGGAATTAAATGGACAATAATTCGAACCAATGTAATATATGGATCATCATTCAACCAAAAAGCCAGTTTTGTATCGTGGGCTGTTTCAAAACTAAAAAAACACGAAACAATTAATATCGTAATCGATCAATATGGAAATCCAACCTGGGTAGATGGACTTGTTATGGCATTGGAAAAAATTATTGAGAAAAATATAATCGGCTTATACCATTATGCCGGGAAAGATTATCTTAATAGATTTGAATTTGCTTTACATATTGCAGATATATTTTCTTTGGATCACAGATATATAAATAAAATATCAACACGTGCATTGGGACAAAAAGCCAAACGTCCATTTAAAGCAGGCTTAAAAACAGATAAAATAGTTAAAGAACTTGGAGTAAAGATTTTCGGTATAATCGAAACATTACAGTATATAAAAAAAGACGGAGAAAAAAGTGAGTGAAGCACTTGTTATAATTCCTACGTATAACGAAATAGATAATATTAAAAAAGTTATTGATAAAGTAACAAAATATGTGGTTGATTTATTAATCATTGATGATAATAGTCCTGATGGAACTGCTGATTTGGTAAAGCAAATACAATCAGATAATCCTAACATTTATCTGATTGAAAGAGAAGGTAAACTTGGACTTGGTACTGCATATGTAGCCGGATTCAAATGGGCACTTGATAGAAAATATAAATATATTTTGGAAATGGATGCAGATCTATCACATAATCCCAAAGATGTTCCACGTTTAATTAAAAGATGCAAAATGGACGATACTGACATGACTATTGGATCAAGATATTGTAATGGAGTAAATGTAGTAAACTGGCCATTAAAACGATTACTGTTAAGTTATGGAGCAAGCAAATATACAAGAATGATTACAGGATTAAAAATCAAAGACCCAACAGCCGGATTTAAATGTTTTACACGAGAAGTGTTAGAAAATATTAATCTTGATAACATAAAATCATCAGGATATTCTTTTCAGATAGAGATGAATTTTCGAAGTTGGAAGAAGAATTTCAGAATCAGTGAAATCCCTATTGTCTTTACTGAGAGAAGCGAGGGAAAATCAAAAATGTCAAATTCAATTGTTTATGAAGCAATAATTATGGTTTGGAAACTTAAAATTCTAAGTATTTTTGGACGTCTGAAGTAATGAGCGTATCCATAGTAATAATTAGTTATAATGTAAAAGAATTTTTACAACAGTGCATTTTATCACTTAAAAAATCCTGTACAGGAGTCCCTCATGAAATAATCGTCGTTGACAACAATTCTGTAGATGGTAGTGACAAGATCATAAAAGATGAATTTCCCGACGTAAGATTAATAAAAAATAAAGATAATAAAGGCTTTGCAAGTGCATGTAATCAGGGTTTAAAAATTGCAACAGGTGAATACCTACTATTATTAAATCCGGATACTATGATTCAGGAAGATACTATTCCCAAAATGGTGAAATTTTTCCGTCAAAATCCGGAAGCAGGTGCTGCAGGTTGTAAAATTCTTAATGCTGATGGAACTCTACAACTAGCCTGTAGAAGAAGTTTTCCCACTCCATCTGTAGCAATACCAAAAACACTTGGATTAAGCACTCTTTTCCCAAAAAACAAATTATTTTCTAAATATAATCTAACCTATGAAGATCCAGATAAACAAATTGAAGTTGATGCACTAAGTGGTGCTTTTTTAATGTTTCGCAGAGAAGTATATAACCAAATCGGTGGTTTGGATGAAGATTATTTTATGTATGGTGAAGACCTTGACTATTGTTATAGAATAAAATCAAATGGTTGGAAAATTTTTTATTATCCCAAAACAAAAATTATACATTATAAAGGAGAAAGTACAAAACTAGCTTCATTTGATAATTTCGTAGTATTTTATAAAGCAATGGATATTTTTGTAAAAAAGCACTTCCATAAAAAATACTTTATTTTTTTTAGTATTTTATTGAGATTTGGAATTTTTCTTAGGGGATTATTAACATTCACAGGAAAATTCATAAAAAAACATCTGGTAATGATTTTTGACGGAATTGTACTTAGTCTGGGAATTTTAATAGCTCACAATATACAGCCCGGCCCTCTTCCATCCTATCAAACCCTGTATTCCATGATGGTCTTCTATCTCCTTCTGTGGCTTGGTATTGGATATGCTATTGGTTTATATGAAAAAAGAGAACTTTCCTACTCACATGCATCAGTAGCTTCTGTTTTTAGTTTTTTTATTTCATTATCAATCAATTATCTTTTTAAAGATATGATTTATTCTCCCAGAATGATAGTATTCAGTTTTATTACTGTATCATTGTTTTTACCGGGATGGCGGATTTTTTTATTATCTCTGCAAAGAAGGCGTGTTTTTCCACCAACATCATTTATTAGTAAAGCATTATTATCCAGACGTACAATTCTAATTGGTTCAGGTCAGGAAGGTCAAAGAATAGCAAAAAAACTTCAGGCTCATATTGAACATGGATTTGAAATTCTTGGTTTTGTAGATAAAAAATATACTTCCGGAAGACTTGCCGGATTCCCATTTTTAGGTAGAATAAAAAATATTAGGGAAATTATTAAATTGCACCAGGCTACTGAAATCATTTTTACGACTGACAGATTTTCGAATGATGAAATCTTAAATATTCTTGATAAAATTATTGATATAAAAACAAATATTAAGATTGTACCTCAAGACCTTGATTTTATTTTGGGTAAATCCAGTGTTGAAAAAATCGAGGATATACCTTTAGTGGAAGTTGATTATAAATTTTATTATATGCGAAATAGAATGTTTAAACGATTAATGGATATAATTATTGCAACAATCAGTTCGATTATTCTTGCTCCTTTTGTCGTTTCATATGCATTACTAATCGGTTGTAAATTTCAAAAGAAAGAATATTTAGGGGTAAATGGAAAAAGTTTTCAAGGAATTATCTTTTATAAGAAAAAAAATGGACTCCGGAAAAATCTAATGCGTTTTCCCTTAATCTGGTCAGTTCTAAATGGCAATATCAGTATGGTTGGAAGCGAGTTGCTTTCTGCCGATACAAAAGATAGACATTTACACTGTAAACCGGGAATTACAGGTCTGTTTCAATTACAAAGTAATCATAAACCAGATCAAATTGATAAACAAAATTATGAGCATTACTATATGCTTAATTATTCATTGTTTTTAGATATTGAAATATTATTAAAAGCTATTTTAAGGATATAAATATGGCTGAAAGAATGCTAGAGTTTGAAAAACCAATAATTAAACTTGAAAATAAAATTGAGGAGATGAAACAACTCTCTAATTCAAGTAATGTTGATCTCACTAATGAAATCAGAAAAATGGAAGAGAAACTGGGAAAACAAATAAAAAAAATCCACAATAATCTTTCATCATGGCAAAGAGTACAATTAGCCCGACATCCAAAACGTCCTTATACTTTGGACTATTTAAAAG
>JAOZSG010000335.1:0-511 GCA_029939785.1 Fidelibacterota bacterium
GTAAAAAGAGAATTGAAAAATGATTGTATACTCATTATCGAGATTTAAAAACTAAATATTTGAAAGTACAAAAAATGAAAAAAACAATAGCAGTTAGAGCAGATTATGAAGAAACAAAATGTGAATGTGTTACCGGAGATATAGCAAAATGTATTGATCATACAATATTAAAACCAGATACTACTGAAGAAGATATAATCCGAATCTGTGCAGAAGCTCGAGAATATAAATTTGCTTCAGTATGTGCAAGTCCGAATTATGTTCCATTAGTTGCAAAAGAACTATATGGCTCCGGTGTTGATGTCTGTACAGTTGTAGGATTTCCATCAGGAGCACATATGCCGGAAATTAAAGCAATGGAAGCAAGAAGAGCGATTCGTGACGGAGCCAATGAAATTGATATGGTTATTAATGTTGGTGCGTTAAAAAGTAAAAATTTTGATTTGGTTTATCGGGATATTCGAATGGTAGTAGAAGTATGTGAAGATGGAAGTGTAAGAGCACTTCCATT
>JAOZSG010000335.1:521-3724 GCA_029939785.1 Fidelibacterota bacterium
GAGCAAAGTTATTATTGAAGCATCTCTATTAACAGATGAAGAAAAAATCATAGCCTGTGAATTAGCCAAAAAAGCACATGCAAATTTTGTAAAAACATCAACCGGATTTGCAAAATATGGGGCAACTGTACATGATGTAGAATTAATGAGAAAAGTAGTTGGAGATACAGGTATTGGTGTAAAAGCCTCAGGGGGAATTCGATCTTTTGAAGATGCTGAAAAAATGGTAAAAGCAGGAGCAAATCGAATTGGTGCAAGTGCAGGAATTAAAATTGTAAAAGGAGCCCAATCATCATCTACAAACAAGATTGACAGTTGAAAAAAAAGAACCACAAATGGAAACAAACAAATATTATCGAGAAATTAATATTGCAAGAATGAAAAAATAATTGATCATATTGAGAATAATATCAATTGTGATCTCTCATTAGATGAATTGACAAAAATATCATGCTTTGCACGATTTCATTTTTATAGGATTTTTGGAAGTTTTATGTTGGATATTAGACATTTAGAATGGTTGCTAAAATAAACTCTATCCGATTTTTGACCGCTTATTTAAATATTCAGTTAATCCTATATGAAGTAATTTATCTGTAGTCAATAAGGTATAATCGATATTGTTTTTTCGGCATTCATATTTATAATCATTGATAAATTGTGAGATTGATTCCCGATAAGCATTTTGGATATGCTGGGGTTCTGTTATTATTGTATTATTGTTTTCTAAATCAATGAATTTTGTTTGTCGGGAAAAGTTAAATTCCAATTCATTTTTATCCAATATATGGAAAACAATAACTTCATGACCCTTATAACGAAAATGTTTCAGAGCAGACATTATTTTACTGGAATCATCCATTAAATCTGATATTAATATTATCAATCCTCTTTTTTTTATTTTCTCAGCCATTTCGTGTAAAATTGCAGATATTTCTGTTTCTTCACCTGGTTTAGTATTTTCTAATTGATTCAAAACTAAATTTAAATGACTCGTTTTTGCAACCGGAGGCAGAAAAGAGTGAATTTTTTTGTCAACTGTAGCCAAACTCACTGCATCCTGTTGTTTTAGCATTAGATATGATAGTGCTGCTGCTAGAAAACTTCCATAATCCAGTTTAGTAATTGTTCCGGAAGTGTATCCCATTGAACCACTTCTGTCAAGTAAAATATAAGATTTAAGATTAGTCTCTTCTTCATATTCTTTAATAAAATAGCGGTCAGTTTTTCCGAATAATTTCCAATCGATTCTCTTGATTTCATCACCCGGCATATATGGTTTATGCTCAGCAAATTCAACAGAAAATCCCTGGTATGGGCTTTTGTGCAGTCTAATAATGAAACCTTCAACTGTATAGCGGGCCCGCAACATCATATTATCCAATCTTGAAATTACGTCAGGATTGAGATATTTTTTTTTATCTATGATTTTATTGTGATTCATTTCATTATATGTTTTATTATTTTTTCAATTATAATATCTTGAGTTATTGCCTCAGTTTCTGCATGAAAATTTGGAATAATTCTATGACGTAAAACTGGTTTTGCAATATGAATGACATCATTAATATCAGGAGTTGGTTTCCCACTTAATACAGCATAGGCTTTTGCTGCAAGAATGAGATATTGTGACGCCCTGGGACCTGCACCCCAATCAACCCAGTTGTTTATGAAATCAGGAGTTATATCACGATTTGGACGAGTAGATGCTGAAAGCTTTACAGCAAACTCAACTACATTATCAGATACCGGAACTCTTTTTATTAATTTTTGATATTGAATTATCTTTTCTCTTTTTAGTATGATTTTCAAAGTGTTATTATTATCAGAAGTAGTAGATTTTACTATTTCCATTTCTTCCTGAAATGATGGATAATCGATATTTAAACTAAACATAAATCTGTCAAGTTGTGCTTCCGGGAGTGGATATGTACCTTCCTGTTCAATTGGGTTTTGAGTAGCAAGAACAAAAAATGGTTCATCAAGTTTATAAGATTCTCCCGAAATTGTAATGCGATGTTCCTGCATTGCTTCTAAAAGAGCAGATTGAGTTTTGGGAGGCGTTCTGTTAATTTCATCAGCAAGAATAATATTACCAAAAACAGGACCTTTATAAAACTTAAACATACGTTTACCAGTTGTTTTATCTTCTTCCAAAACCTCAGTACCGGTAATGTCTGAAGGCATAAGATCAGGAGTAAACTGGATGCGTTTGAATTGCAGATCCAATAATTCTGCAAAGCTTTTTATCATCAGAGTTTTTGCTAATCCCGGAACT
The DNA here is from genome assembly GCA_029939785.1 of Fidelibacterota bacterium. Taxonomy (GTDB): domain Bacteria; phylum Fidelibacterota; class UBA2242; order UBA2242; family JAFGTP01; genus JAOZSG01. Next base: position 2,800 of record JAOZSG010000335.1, read on the forward strand.
CCAATGATCAGGCAATGTCCTCCACAAAGTTGAGAGATTAGCAATTGATCAATTATATCATTTTGTCCAATTATTACATTTCTAATTTCAGAAAAAAGGTCTTTTCTGGATTTATTAAGTTGTTCTACCAATTTTACATCGTCAATTTTATTCATTATTACCTTCCTAAATTGAATTCATGGAAATCTATAACTTTATGCTTATAACAATCAAGTAAGGAAATGATATTTTGTTAAATATGATATATTAATTTATGGTTTTGATGTTTGACAGGATTTTTTCCATAATTTTTTGATAGTAAAGATTATAAGTTTGGAAAATCTATGGATACTTATTAAACTTAAATTAATACAAGAAATCATAATAAAAAGTGATGTTGAAACTTCGAATTTTGTTCATTTTGAGCAAAGTCTTTTTGTTTTTGGATTACGAGTTATTTTAATAGTTGTGTTATTTGTTTCATGTCTCAAAAAATCCAAGTTTAGGAAAGTTTTTTATATGAAATTAAAAATAAACATTATTTGCTTTCTGATATTTTTACTGGTAGTTGCTATACATGGACAATATATTGATAGTTTACATATTGAATTATCAAAAGCTGTAAATGACCCCTCTCAATACATTGAACTATGTAAAAAAATTGCAAGTAGTTACCATAAAGAGCGTAACTATTACCAAGCACTTGAATATTATAAAAAAGCATTGGAAAAGTCTCGTAAAACTCCAGAAAAATTAAAATTAAATATTGAGATTGGTACAGTTTATATTGATTCTACTGATTACACTTCAGCATTGAAATACCTTGAAGATGCGTTAACTATTACCCAAAAGATAAAAAAAATTGATGAATACCCGGAAATCTACGATCTCATCGGAATGTGTTATGGATTATCAAACAATCTTGATGAAGCAATAGTTGCCTTTA
>JAOZSG010000336.1 GCA_029939785.1 Fidelibacterota bacterium
CAGAATCATTCTGTTGTGCAAAACTTATACTTACTAAAAAGCAAAGTGATATAACTAATTGAATTATTCGTTTTTGTTTTTTCATGATGATACGTCCTTTTGTTTAATTTTTAAATTTTCAAATAATAAAATTCTCTGTAATTGCTTTGCGACCAATTACATCAACACTCACTAATTTATATGAATGTGATAGTGAGTCGCTTAACTTGTCTTTAAAAATAAATGGTTCTTTTGTAGTTTGCGGTTTGTGTTCAACTCTCCCAATTTTGTTATTATCTTTCCATATTTCATAGTGTGTTAATGGTTCATCTCCTGCATAAGCAGTATGCCACGAAATTTTCACAACTCGTCCTCCTTCTGTTTTTTTAGAATCAATTGCTACTTCACGCGGTGCACTTAAAGGTTCGGCTTCTTTTTGGAAAAAAGAATTTGTTTTGCCATCCATAACTTTTTGTGCCATTTTTTCAATATTCTCGCGTTGCAGACTACTTAGTTCGTTTGGAAGTATCTGAGAAGCCAAAATATTTTGAGTGAGTTGGCACTTATCAGGATCATTGTTTATTTCACCTATACCCATAATTGCCGTATCAATTCCCGGAGTTGTAAGAGTATATTGAATAAGAGATTTGCTTGGTAAATCCTTATTTCCAATAGTACGCACTACTGGTTTTGGTCCTTTTGGCAATTCTTTTCCTGTAAACATAGAGCCACCGCAAAAGACTTTCATGGCAATAACTCCCATGTTTTTTGCTTTTGCAACAGGTATCACATTGTGCTGCATACTAAAATAATGACGATCGTTGGCATGCATTGGTAGTAATATACCATCTATGATGTTATCTTTATCTCGTTGTATCATTTCCATCATCACAGGGGGAGCATAGTGACCGGAGAAACCTATGTGACGGATAAGTTTTTCTTCTTTTGGATTTAGACCAGTTAAGTTTGAACCGTCCCGATAATCTCGGAGAGCTGCTAATGCACCAATATTCTCAGATTTTGGGCTGGTATTATCAAGACCTTCATACACAGCGTCAACTTCAGCAAACCTTTGGATACCGTGTAACAGAACCATATTTAAGTATGCACCTTTAGGATAATTGCCTTTTCCATCCCCAAATAGCTGGGAAAGCGAACGTTTTAAGTCATCGATAGTTTTAGAACCCTTTGTACCGTTCGTCCAGTTTCCATATTCATTGCTTTCACGCAAACCTTTAGCCCAACGCAAATGTGTTTTGCTAACAATAAAAACAGAGTTTCTCAACTTTTCATTATAGCCTACATTTCCTGGTATTAAGTTAAGATAGGTAAATGCTTTGCCATAATTTGACTGACTTGGTCCGTACAAATTTGATGTATCAAAATAATTTACGCCTATACTGAAAGCTTTTAAAATTATTTTTACAGGATCAACATCTTCGGGAGTCCACATTAAAGACCCCTGACCACCAAGCCCAAATGATGTTACCTCAAAATTGAGCCGTCCAAAATCTCGTTTCATTAACTGCTTAGCACTACTCTCCCCAAAACATTGTGTCAAGGTAAGACCTGCTACTCCTGTAATTGAAGTTTTCACAAAGTCACGGCGTGAAATTATATTTTCATCTTTACTCACTATTTCCTCCATCTTTTGCATTTATTTTTTTGAATATGTGGCTGAATTCTCATAATGGATGCCTTCGGTGTATTGGTATAAGTAATATTATTTGTTTTTGATTTTTTATAATGATACATCCTTTTTTGTAATTTGAAATAATTGATTTATAAAATATTTAATGTTATGCTAATTTATTTTCTTAAAGATTTTGAGGTTGCCAAAGCAATAACTCTACCTTCAGAGCCAACTGCATTATAAAAATGGTACACAACTCCATTCCACTTAATTACCCATGGTTTATGTGAATATTTTTTATCATAAGGTTCTGAAGGTTCAATTAAATTTTCTCCTTTCCATTCTGTCCAATTGATTAAATCATAAGAACAGGCAAATTTTTCAACAGCAGAATGTTTTTCATCCCATAATGCTCTAAAAAAGAACATCACATAAATATCTCCGATTTTAGCAATCTGGGCATCTCCTGAAATTGTTATCCCTTTTTGAAAAGTAATTACAGGATTATCTCCAAATCGTTTCCATGATATCATATCATCAGAAACAGCCATACCAATGCTTTCATATTCAGCTGTGTCTCCCTTTGCATTGTAATACATTATAAAAGGATAGCCTGTGTGTTCCATTTTATCACGAATAATAAGGCTTTTGTAAATTGTTTTATTCTCAAACCACCTTACACTTTCATCTCGTGGTGTGAGTACAGGTTTTTCCAATCTTGTCCATTCCTTAGAAGATGATAAATCAGATGTATGTGCAATTCCAATGCTTAATATTCCACTTTCGTACCCTTCAGAAGGGCCACCTAAATATGAAATCCAATAGGAATCATTAAACTTTTCAGGCTCGTAGCTTCCACCCCAATTTATATCAATCAATGAAACATAGCCTGCTTTTTGATTTCCATCCCATGTATTTTTGGTAGATGTCATCACTCTACCTAAGGATTCCCAATTAAGTAAGTCATTACTCTTTGCCAACCAGGTTTCATAACCTTTGCCATCAAATATTATGTAACTCATATACCAATTGTCACCTAATCTATAAATGGTAGGACTATCAACCATTTTATTTTTGTCAGGATGCTTAAAAACAACTCCATATTTATAAGGAGTTTTAATTTCGTCATATATTTCTGATAGTTTTTCCTCGGAAACCAATTTTATATTAGTCTTAATATTTTTTTCTTGCCCTTCTGTATTATTAATACATAAAACGAACATTAATACAATAATATATATTATTCTCATATTGTTTTTGTTCTCATTTATTTTGATAGATCTTTTTAATTAAACTTTGCAATATCATTATTCTATTTCAAATATTTGTACACCTGAATAACTGTTGCCCATCTTATCCTTAGCTATCACTTTAATGGTATGAGTTCCCTTTTCTAATTCTTTTGGCAGTTGAGTTTTCCAAACATGATCGGTTGTAACTACATTTGCCCAACGTGGAATTACCTCTCTATTTTGTTCTATATAATCCAGCATAAATGGATCTTTGATTGATGGATTGGTTAAAACTGTCCAATTTCCATTATCAATTTTACAATATACATCTGACGTAGGATCAGCATTAAAAATATTCACAATTATCTGTGTAGTATCCAATACTGTTTGTTTTATTGTACCGATTGGAGAAGTAAAACGCATCTGGTAATTTTCATCATATTTTGCCGGAATAAACCTTTGATTAAATTTATTACCTTCAAATTCAAAAATAAAAAAACCATTTGGCGATCCATCCATACAAAAACTTTGTGGAATTCCTAATGGAGTTTTAGGTCCTGACCACCAGGCACCACAAGCTGCTCCAACATTTATACTTGGAAATTTTGCTTTCCCTTTCCATCCCATATTTTTATCAAAATCAAAATGTTCTAAATAATGAAGATGTCCGGATATTGCCAATAAATGTTTTCTCTCAGATAAAATATCAAATAATTTTTTCCGATTAACAATATTTTCTGCTTTACTATCTGTATGAATTGTAACTATTGGAATATGGGTTGCAAGTAATATCAAATAATCTTCAGGTACATATTTCAAATCATTTTCCAGCCATTTTAACTGTTGTTTATT
>JAOZSG010000044.1 GCA_029939785.1 Fidelibacterota bacterium
CAAACCCGGTATTCTTGCAAAGGTTACGGGTGATTTTGATAGTTATAAAATCAATATCAAAACTGTAATTACTTCTCAAACCTCTATCAATTTTTTGCTCGCAAGAAAAGACCTGACAAAAGCCTATAATCATACTATTAGTCTTAAATTGATGGCTGTAAGCAATATTGTACCGATTAATGACGTCACATTAATTGCACTTGTTGGAAAAGGACTTGCTGAGAATCATAGTATTGCCGGGAAAACTTTTGGGGCACTATCAAAAGAAAAAATCAATGTAAAAATCATTTGTTCAGGAGCATCAGAAGTTGCAACGTATTTTATCGTTAATAGTCAAGATACAAAATCTGCAATCAAAGCAATTCACAAAGAATTTTTTGAATAAAAATAAGGTAAATAATGAGTACAAAAACTATTGATCAAATTAATGAAAAGATAAAAAAAGGCAAAGCCGTAGTTCTGACGGCAGAAGAAGTTTCAAAAATGTCAGAAAATCATACTCCATCTGAAATATTAAAAAAAGTTGATGTTGTTACAACCGCAACTTTTGGAGCAATGTGTTCATCTGGAGCTTTTATCAATTTCGGTCATGCTGATCCGGCAATCCGGATGGAAAAACTCAAATTAAATGATGTCAATGTTTTTTCCGGAGTTGCTGCTGTAGATGCATATATTGGAGCAACAGAAGAATCTGAAACAAATCCTAAATATGGCGGAGCACATATAATTGAAGCACTTATTAAAGGTGAAGATGTCCATTTGGAAGCTCATGCAAAAGGAACAGATTGTTATCCAAGAAAAGAGATAGTGACAACAATAAATAAAAATAATGTTAATGAAATGTTTTTATTCAATCCCAGAAATGCTTATCAAAACTATCCTGCAGCAACAAATACAACCAATAAAATGATATATACATATATGGGAAATCTACTGCCTAAAATGGGAAATATTACCTATTCAACATCCGGTGAACTTAGTCCACTTTTAAATGATCCTGAATTTCGTACAATTGGAATTGGTACCAGAATTTTTCTCTGTGGAGCACAGGGTTTTGTATCATGGAACGGAACACAATTCAATACCAGTGTAAAGAAAAATAAAAACGGGATTCCGGTTCATAATGCTACAACTCTTGCTGTAATAGGAGATATGAAACAAATGGATCCGGAATTCATAAAAGCTGCATATTTCGAGAAATATGGAGTAAGCATTTACATTGGAATTGGAATTCCTATTCCTGTTCTTGATGAAGAAATTGCAAGATGTGTCTCAATAAAAAATAAAGATATAAATACAACAGTAATGGATTATGGTAAAAATGGACATCCGGCAATTTGCGAAACAGATTATGAGAAATTACAATCCGGAACAATTACAATTAATGGAAAATCAATCCGAACAGCACCATTATCAAGTCTTTACAAAGCACGAATAATAGCAAATAAACTAAAAAACCAAATTATTGATGAAACTTTTCAAATTACACAACCAGTTCAAAATTTACCAAAAAATACTAACCTAACAGGTCTGGAAATAAGAGGAGAAAATAAATGAAGAAACGATTTATACTTACTTTTCCAGCAGGAAGAACCAATAATCCTATTACCTATGATTTGATTAAAAAATATAATATTAAAATTAACATCATTAAAGCCAATATTGGAGCAGAAGAAGAAGGATCATTACTTTTAGAAATGATTGCTGAAGAGAGTGATTTAAACAATGCACAGGAATATTTGAAGGAAAATAATATAAACTGCCAATCTGTTGAAAAACGAGTTCAATTTATTGAAAATGAATGTATGCATTGTGGTGCATGTACGGCTGTATGTTTTGCCGGTGCATTAACACTCGGAAAAGATGATTGGAAACTGAGTTTTGATGCAACAAAATGTATTGTTTGTGAACTCTGTGTAAAAGCATGTCCTCTGGGATTATTTGAAATTCATTTCAGTGAATAAATGGTTTTCGAACCACGAAAATATAGAAATTTAATGCAATCCGAAAGGTTTGATTCTTTTATTGTAACTTACAAAGAAACAGATTTGTGGATTGGTCTTTCTCCTGGTTCTGTTAATGATGATCTAAAAAAATTTACGCTGGCAACTTTAAAATATCTTTGGGATGAATTAGAAACTTATATTAATTCTAATCCACATTTTGGGAAATCATTACGTCCATTATTAATAGATAATAGAATGCCAAAAATAATTAAACGTATGATATTATCTTCACAAAAAGCCGGAATCGGACCAATGAGTTCGGTTGCTGGATTTTTTTCTGAATTTATTGGGAAGTCTCTTAAATCTGAATATATGATAGAAGAGATAGTAGTTGAAAATGGTGGCGATATTTATCTTGATATTATTACACCTATTACACTTACTGTTCATGCAGGCAAATCACCTCTTTCGGAAAAAATTGGTATAACCATACCTCAGGAATCAACTCCGTTAGGAATATGTACATCTTCAGGAACAGTCGGACCATCATTAAGTTATGGGATAGCCGATGCCGTAATGATTGCATGTAAAGACACAGCACTTGCTGATTCCTATGCCACAGCATTTTGTAATAACGTAAGATCAATTAGTGATATTGAAAAAGTTCTTCAAGAAACAGAAGAATTTTCGGAAATACTGGCAGCATTAATTATATGTGATGATAAAATGGGTATTCGAGGTGATTTTGAGATGGTAGTTTTATGAAATTTAATAATTTTATGGATTTTGTTTGTCAATTCAGGAAACTACTTTGGATTTAAATCCGGTAGTATCAAAAGTTGGAAAAAAATAGAAAAATTACAGACAGGATTAACCAGATAAACAGGATAAAACTAATTTAAAACAATCCAGTAAACCCTGTTAATCTTGTCCAAAAATCCCGAAGGGATGCAACATGAATATCTACAGGTGAAACCTGTAGCTATGAAGTCATCCATAATCATACTTTGAAAAAGTTTAACTAAATCGACAATTAGATTAAATACATCAATGAATACTATTTAACGGATGTTCAACCCTTATCAGGGTTAAAAGATGGGATAGATTCATTTTCCAGGAGTCCTGAATCTGTCATTTTTAATTATTAAAAAAAGTAATTGCATAAAACAATAAAAACAGATATATTCACTTAACCGATAAAGTAAACGGTTAACAATGGAGATCTAATTGAAAATAGTTAAACAAATTACTTTAAATGATATTGCAAAAAAATTAAATGTTTCGAAAGTAACTATTTCAAAAGCATTACGTGATCATCCTGATATATCTGATGCAATGAAGAAAAAAGTTACAGCATTAGCAACAAAATTAGGATATACACCAAATTTTATTGCACGAAATTTATCTGCAAAAAAAACACAAACTATTGGATTAGTTGTACCTAAAATAAATCATCACTTTTTCTCAGAAGTAATTGAAAGTATTTATAATACTGCTCACAAAAAAAATTATGAAATAATTATGACAGTATCTCAGGAAAATACCAAACAAGAAATTAAACATATTCAATCACTTCTGGCAATGAGAGTTGATGGTTTACTAATTTCAATCACAGAAAACACAAAAGATACTGACATTTTTAAAAGTATTAAACAAAAAGAAATTCCATTGATATTTTTTGATCGGGTTATTGAAAATCTGGGTTTTAATTGTATTATGTCCGATGATGAAGATGGATCTTATCAACTTATCAATTATGCAATTAGTCAGGGATACAGAATATTTGGACATCTTGGTGGTTATCGGGAAACAAACATTGGGCTTTCAAGGTTTAATGGCTACAAAAAAGCACTCGATGAAGCCAATATTTCTCAAAATCCTGAACATAATTTGATAGGTGGTTTTTCTGTTTCTGATGGCTATAATGGACTTATGGAGTTATATAATAAAAAAACTCTCCCGGAAATACTATTCACTGTTACTTATCCTGTTGCTCTCGGAGTGTATAAAGCAGCAAAAGAACTCAACCTATCCATTCCAAATGATATTGATGTAATATCTTTTGGAGACGCTTCATATAATCAGTTTTTAAATCCTTCAATAACAGGAATACATCAACCGGCATCAGAGATTGGAAAATTAGCAGTTGAACAACTCATTAATCAAATAGAAGAAAAAATCCCGGTTGAAGATAATAGAATTATTATGCCTGTGACATTAAATATTGGACAAACATGTATAAAAAAGGAGAAATAAGTGACTAAATTAAATAAATATAGATTTTTTAATCCTGATCCAACAGTTCGATCTATTGCATCTGATTTATACGAAAGTGTAAAGAATTTACCAATTATCAGTCCTCATGGACATGTAGATCCAACGATTTTCTCAGAGAATAAACCCTTTACAAATCCTACTGACCTTTTTTTGATACCCGATCATTATGTCTTTCGTATGTTATATTCTCAGGGTATTGCTTTGGAATCTCTTGGAATTCCCACAATAGACGGCTCTTCTGTTGAGTCCGATCCAATAAAAATCTGGCAAATTTTTGCTGATAACTGGTATCTGTTTGCAGGAACTCCAACAGGTGTCTGGATTTCCCATGAACTTCATGAAATTTTCAAAATAACTCTACCTTTAAACTCTAAAAATGCCCGAAAAATCTATGATGAATTACAGGAAAAACTTAATTCACCGGAATATCTTCCACGCACTATGTTTGATTCCTTTAATATTGAAGTAATTAGTACAACAGATGCAGCAGAAGATAATTTAAATGCTCATAAAACTATACGAGATTCTAATTGGAATGGTAAAGTAATCCCATGTTTTCGTCCTGATTCAGTTACTGATATTTCAAAACAAAATTGGAAAACTAATATAGAAAATCTGGAATCTGTATCAGGTATATCAATTACTAATTATAGTAGTTTTCTGGAAGTATTAAGGCAACGACGAAAATTTTTCATAGAAAACGGTGCAGTTGCAACTGATCATGGAGTCTTAAGTCCCTATGCACATTTGGTATCAAATTTAGATGCAGAAAAGATTTTTAATCGTGCATTATCAGGAAAACAAAATAAACAGGATGCAGATATATTCACGGCACATATGCTGATGAAAATGGCTGAAATGAGTATTGATGATGGATTAGTAATGCAAATTCATGCCGGTGTTCTTAGAAATCATAATCAAATTATTTCAGATAAATTCGGGTTTGATAAGGGATGTGACATTCCGGTCAATACTGAATACACAAGAAATATGCAGGAATTCCTAAATCGTTTCGGTAATGACAAACAGTTTAAAGTAATTCTTTTTACAGTTGATGAAAATGTTTATTCCCGAGAATTAGCACCACTTGCGGGACATTATCCTGCCTTAAAACTCGGTCCTGCGTGGTGGTTCAATGATAGTATAGAAGGAATGACAAGATTCCGTGAATATGTCATTGAAACAGCAGGTTTTTATAATACAGTGGGATTCAATGATGATACCAGAGCATTTCCATCTATTCCTGCTCGTCATGATGTTGCAAGACGAGTGGATGCTAATTTTTTGGCGAATAAGGTTGCTCGTCATATCATAGATAAAAAGGATGCAGAAAAAATTATAAAAGCATTGACTTACGATTTAGTAAAAGAAGCATATAATTTGGATAGTGTCATCTGCCAGCTGGCGGATATGAAAAAATGAAAGAAAAAATTTAGACAGGATTAACATGATAAACAGGATAATAGAATAGTTATCCAGTAAATCCTGTTAATCCAGTCTAAAGAAGATAAGGAAAGTTTATGAAAAACTTATTTTTACTTCTAGCTGTTTTGTTATTCATCGGTTGTAGTAAATCAGAAAAAACAACCGTGATTAAACTTGGGCATAGTTTGGATCAGTCGCATTCTGTTCACCGGGCAATGCTCTTTATGGCCGACAAATTAGATAAAAAATCTTCAGGGAAAATGCGTGTAGATATATATCCGGGGGGACAACTTGGGAATGAACGAGAATTAATTGAACTTTTACAAATTGGAAGTCTGGGAATGACAAAAGTATCTGCAAGCCCTATGGAATCGTTTGTTCCGGAAATGAAAGTCTTCAGTCTGCCTTATGTTTTTAGGAATGAAGATCATTTGTGGAGTGTTTTGAATAGTAATATTGGTAAAAAATTACTTCATGCCGGACAGGATTATTTTTTACGTGGAATGTGTTATTATGATGCTGGTTCAAGAAGTTTTTATACAAAAGAAAAACCTGTAAATACACCAAAAGATCTTAAAGGCTTAAAAATCAGAGTAATGAAAAGTAAAACTGCTACTGAAATGATTCAGACTCTGGGTGGTTCTGCTACACCTATTGCCTGGGGAGAACTTTATACAGCATTACAGCAAGGTGTAGTTGATGCTGCGGAAAACAATCCTCCAAGTTTTTATCTTTCCCGACATTATGAAGTCTGCAAATACTATAGTTTGGATGAACATACATCAATTCCGGATATTTTGCTCATGAGTACAAAAATATGGAATAAACTCACAGCACAGGAACAAAAATGGTTGCAGGAAGCTGTTAATGAATCCGTAGATTTTCAAAAAAAATTGTGGAAAGAATCATCTGATTTTGCTCTCAAAAAAGTACAGGAAAATGGAGTAAAAGTGATTTATCCTGATAAGAGTAATTTTCAGGAATGTGTGCAAAGTCTGAAAGATGCATATAAAGGCACATCGATTTATGAATTATTAGAAACCATAAATAATATTAAATAGCGAGGAAGATATGCAAAAAATAGTTAATATTGTTACAAAATATTTAAGTTGGTTTCTCATGGCTTTAATGGCGTTAATTGTACTTGATGTAACCTGGCAGATTTTTACCAGATTTGTTATGCAAAACTCCAGTTCATGGACAGAAGAGATGGCAAGATTTTTATTAATCTGGATTGGATTATTAGGTGGAAGTTATGCTCTGCATACTCGAATGCATCTGGGAATTGATATTCTAACTTATAAATTAGTTGGTAAAAAAAAGCAAGTAGTTGAAGTGATTATTTATTCTTTTGTTGCTTTGTTTGCCTTGGTAATCATGGTAATTGGAGGCTTCAAACTTGTGAATATGACTTTCCAATTAAAACAGATTTCTGCATCTATGGGAATCAAAATGGGATATATTTATATTGTAATTCCGTTATCAGGAATGCTGATGATTTTTTATTCAATTGCATTTATTTTCGAAGCCCTGACCAATAATCAATTACCAGAGGAGAATTAAGATGGAATTATCAGTATTGGTATTGGTTGTTTCTTTTGTAATTTTACTGGCTTTGAGTGTACCAATTGCCATTAGTATTGGAATCGCAACTACTCTTACGATGTTTGTAACTATTCCCTTTGAACCTGCCATCATTACTGTTGCACAAAGAATGGCTTCAGGAATAAATAGTTTTGCTTTACTTGCCATTCCGTTTTTCATTCTTTCCGGTCAATTGATGGGACGAGGTGGAATTGCCAGACGATTGATTGATTTTGCAAAAGTTCTTGTCGGAATGCTTCCCGGAGGTTTGGCAATAGTAAATATTCTTGCCTGTATGTTTTTTGGTGCAATTTCCGGTTCGGCAGCAGCAGCAACTTCTGCAATTGGTGGGTTTATGATACCAATCATGAATAAGGAAGGCTATGATAAAAACTTTAATACAGCAATAACGGTCACTGCATCAACAACCGGACTTTTGATTCCACCAAGTAATGTATTGATTGTCTATTCTTTGGCTAGTGGAGGTGTCTCTATCGCTGCACTTTTCATTGCTGGATACCTACCTGGAGTTTTAATGGGTTTGGGATTGATGATTGTTGCATCTATTATATCTATTATAAAGAAATATCCAACTGGTGAACGCGAAGAATTTTGGATAAGTTTGAAAAAGTTTCTATCGGCAATACCAAGTTTATTATTAATTATAGTTGTTATTGGAGGAATTATATCTGGTATATTTACAGCTACAGAAGCAAGTGCTATTGCTGTATTATACTCTTTCATTCTATCGGTTTTTATCTATAAAGAAGTAAAAATTAAAGAATTACCAAGTGTGTTAATTAAATCAGTTGAAACAACAGCAATTGTAATGTTGCTAATCGGTACTTCAAGTGCAATGTCCTGGATTTTATCCTATGAAAATATTCCCCAGAGCATTAGTGCAGCTTTAGTTGGATTGACTAATAACAAAATAATTATTCTATTGATTATCAATCTGTTACTGCTTGTTGTAGGAACATTCATGGATATGACTCCGGCTATATTGATTTTTACTCCAATATTTTTACCGGTTGTCACAAACTTAGGTATTACTCCACTGCATTTTGGAATAATAATGGTAATGAATTTATGCATTGGGTTGACGACTCCACCGGTTGGAAGTGTATTATTTTTAGGATGTGGAATTGGAAAAACATCTATCGGAAATGTGGTAAAACCATTATTACCGCTTTATGCAGCAATGTTTATTGTATTGTTACTTGTAACATATTTCCCATGGGTATCTTTAGCATTGCCCAGGTTATTGGGATATTAAATAAAAATTGATACTCGAGTTTAAATAAATGATTTGAGTCTGTAATAGTGTATAAATCATCGCATTCTGAACTCCATTCGGCGTTCGCCTTATGAAGTCCGGTCTGCTAATAAAAGGAGAATAAATTGAATTTTAGTACAAACGAACTTTTTAGCATAAAAGATAAAGTAATATGTATTACCGGCGGGGCTGGAGTTTTGGGTGCAGAACTTGTCAAAGCTTTTGTACAAGTTGGAGCAAAAGTAGCAATAATGGATAGAAATATTGATGTTGCTCAAACATTATGTAATAGTTTAGATAAAAAAAATGAATCTGTTATTGCATTAAAAACTGATGTTCTTGATAAAAATTCTATTCTTGAATCTGTAAATAAAGTGATAGAAAAATTTGGATATATTGATGTTCTGATAAATGGTGCGGGTGGAAATAGTCCAAAAGCTACAACAAGTCCAATCCAACCATTCTTTGATTTACCAAAAGATAGTTTACAGTTTGTTTTTGATTTAAATATCATGGGAACAATTATTCCGTCTCAAATTATTGGAAAACATTTTGCAGAAAGAGGTAAAGGAATAATTTTAAATGTTTCATCTATGAATGCCTTTACTCCTTTGACAAAAATCGCAGCATACTCAGCCGCGAAAGCAGGTGTATCTAACTTTACACAATGGCTCGCAGTACACATGGCAAAAGAATATTCTTCAAAAATCAGGGTAAATGCAATTGCTCCGGGATTTTTTCTTACAAAACAAAATGAATTTTTACTTATAGATGAAAAAACAAAAAATTTAACTCCAAGAGGAGAGACTATTATCAATCATATTCCTGCAGGAAAATTTGGAAAATCTGAACAATTAGTAGGAACAGTGATATGGTTATTATCACCGGCAGCAGAATATGTTACAGGTATTATTGTACCTGTAGATGGTGGCTTTTCGGCATTTTCAGGAGTGTGAAAACTTGTTAAATTAGTTAAAGTTGGAAATTTGTAAATTAGATATTTGAAAACAAGTTCAAAGGACATAAACATGAAAAACAATTAACCACGAATAAAAATCTAATTATTAAATATTAGTGTCCATTCGTGTGAATTAGTGGTTAAAAATAAAAGGAATTATTATGCAAAAATATAACATAGGTCTTATCGGTCTGGCAGTAATGGGAGAAAATCTTGTACTCAATATGGAGAGTAAAGGATTTTCTGTAGCAGTATTTAATAGAACAACACAAAAAGTTGACGATTTTATGAATGCCAGAGCAAAAGGTAAAAACATTAAAGGTTGTTACAGTATAGAAGAACTCGTTGCCAACCTTGAGAGTCCAAGAAAAGTAATGATGCTCGTAAAAGCAGGTAAACCTGTTGATGCATTTATTGATTTAATTACGCCACATCTTGAAGAAGGCGATATAATAATCGATGGTGGAAATTCTTATTTTCCGGATACTATCAGGCGTACAAAATATGTAGAAGACAAAGGATTGCTTTATATTGGAACCGGAGTCTCTGGTGGTGAAGAAGGTGCTCTTCTCGGTCCATCCATTATGCCAGGTGGCTCAACAAAAGCGTGGCCATTAGTTAAGAATATATTCCAAGCTATCTCGGCAAAAGTAAAAAATAACGTTCCTTGTTGTGAGTGGGTCGGAAATGATGGAGCAGGACATTTTGTAAAAATGGTACATAATGGGATTGAATATGGTGATATGCAAATGATCACAGAAGCCTATGCTATTATGAAAAATGTTCTAGGCATGACCAATAATGAAATGGCAGATACTTTCGAAGAATGGAACAATGGAGAGTTAGATAGTTACCTTATTGAAATTACAAAAGATATTCTAAGAATTACTGATGATAATGGAACATCAATAGTTGATTTAATTTTGGATGCGGCCGGACAAAAAGGAACAGGTCGCTGGACAAGCGAACAAGCCCTGGATCTTGGCACTCCTACCGCAACAATTGCTGAGGCTGTATTTGCACGTGCAATGTCATCTATCAAAGAAGAAAGAGTTATAGCATCAAAAAAACTTCAAGGTCCCAAAATTGAATTTAATGGCAATAAAAAAGTTTTTTTAGAAAAAATCCGCAAAGGATTATTTGCATCTAAAATCTGCTCTTATGCACAGGGTTTTCAATTAATGAGAGCTGCAGCAGAACAATACAAATGGAAATTAAATTATGGTGATATTGCTTTAATGTGGCGTGGAGGTTGCATCATCCGTGCACAATTTTTGGGAAATATTAAAGAAGCATTCAATAAAAAACCTGATTTATCAAATCTATTGCTTGATGATTACTTTACAAATGTCATTCATGAAAATCAAAAAGCATGGAGAGAAGTAATCGCTGTTGCAATACAAAATGGAATTGCTGTTCCTGCATTTTCATCAGCATTGGCATATTTTGATGGATATAGATCAGAAATATTACCAGCAAATTTATTACAAGCTCAAAGAGATTATTTTGGTGCACATACTTATGAACGAATTGACAAACCACGTGGCGAATTTTTTCATACTAACTGGACTGGTCGCGGTGGAGATACTGTTTCTTCTAGTTATAATAATTAGTTGAATTACTTGAACTGGTTAAAATAGTTAAATAAAAAAAATTAGGGAAATATGACAAAAGGACAAGGTTTTACAAATCGATATTTATCAGATGAAGAAATATTTGATATTTGTCAAAAAGCATTTTCATCTATAGATATAGAAAATAAAAAATTACTGTTTGTGATTCCAGATCATACCAGATCTGCACCAATTGACAAAATGTTCAAAGCAATTTATGAACTAATTTCTCATAAAGTCAGGAAACTTGATTTTATTATCGCACTTGGAACTCATCCACCAATGTCAGATGAAGCAATTAATCAGCGAGTTGGAATTTCATCAGATGAAAGAAAATCAATTTACGAAAAAGCCAGATTTTTTAATCATCATTGGAAAAAAACCGGTCAATTAATCAAAATAGGAACAATTACGACAAATGAAGTAAAAGAGATAACGAATGGATTAATAAACGAACCTGTTGATATTACAATCAATAAAATAGTTTATGATTATGATAAAATTTTTATTGTCGGTCCTACATTTCCTCATGAAGTAGTGGGGTTTTCCGGAGGAAATAAATATCTCTTTCCTGGAATTTCCGGTCCTGAAATCATAGACATGTTTCATTGGTTGGGAGCATTGATTACAAGTTCGAAAATAATAGGAAATGCTTACACACCGGTTCGTGCTATAGTTGACAAAGCTGCAAAATTATTGAAAATGGATAAATATTGTTTTTCCATGGTAGTAAAAGGTAGTGATAATATATCTGGATTATATTTCGGATCTCCGGAAGATGCATGGGAAAAAGCATCAAAATTATCAGATAAATTACACATAATTTACAAAGATAAACCTTACAAACGCATATTATCGCAAGCACCATTAATGTACGATGATCTTTGGGTAGGTGCCAAATGTATGTATAAAATGGAACCTGTTGTTACTGATGATGGAGAATTGATTATCTATGCTCCACATATTAAAGAAATCTCAGTAACGCACGGAGATTGGATTAAGAAAATCGGTTATCACACTCTTCCATATTTTCTAAAACAAATGGACAAATTCCAAGAGGTTCCAGGTGGAATAATGGCACATTCAACCCATGTGCGTGGATTGGGTACTTTTGAAAATGGAATAGAAAAAGCCAGAATAAGAGTAACACTGGCAACTCAAATTTCAGAAAAAATATGTAAACAGGTTAATCTTGGTTATATGAATCCTGATGAAATTAATGTAGAAGAATGGAAAAATAGAGAAGACGAAGGAATTCTTTATGTACCTAAAGCAGGCGAAATGCTTTACAGACTTAAAGACGATCCTTTTAAATTATAAATTATTTTATGTATACGGATTAACATAAAAATATGGATAAATAAAAGGAAATATAAATGAGTATAGAATTGCAAAAAAAATTTAAATGGTCAATGATAGTTCCAACTAGTATGGGAGTCAGACTCACACCAACAAATCAACAACCTGTCCAGTCAAGTAATATATTTATGATGCAGGCAACAAGTGCAGAATCAAATGTTGCAAGTGTATCTTCATATCTTGGATTACCTGTAAAAGTGCTAACCACTTTTGTCAAAGGAAGTCCAATTGCACAATTCATTAAAAGTGACCTAAGAAGTCGTATGATGGAATTTGAAGGTCCTGAAATAGAACAGGGAAATCCATGGGGATACCGACATCAGTTTAATATTGCAGGGAGTGGTTATGGATCATGCGGTCCAAGAGTTCATAATGATCGTGCCGGTGAAATTGGAAGAACATTAAACGTAAAAGATTTTGATCTTGACAGAATTTTTGGTGATGAAGGCGTACAAATAATCCATCTTTCCGGACTTATTGCAGCACTTTCACCCGAAACAGGTAACTTTTGTCTGGAACTTGCTAAAGCAGCAAAAAAACATAATTGTCGAATCAGTTTTGATCTTAATTATCGTGCGACATTCTGGAAAAACCGTAAAACAGAACTTCGCGAAATTTTCACAAAAATTGCCAGTGTCTCTGATATTCTTATTGGTAATGAAGAAGATTTTCAACTCTGTCTCGGTATAAAAGGTCCCGATGCTGGTGGTAAAGATATTGCTGCTAAAATCGATGGTTTCAAAGAAATGATCAATCGTGTAAAAAAAGCATTTCCAGACGCTTCCACCTATGCAACAACACTTCGACAGGTCGAAAATGCTAATAGCCATCTCTGGGGAGCAATTATGCTTAATGATGATGATTGGCATGTAGTTGAGCCAAGGCAAATCACTGTTCTTGACCGTATCGGTGGTGGTGATGGATTCGTTGGAGGAATGCTATATGGAATACTTAAAGGTTGGGAGCCGGAAAAGTGGATTCAGTTTGGATGGGCAACTGGTGCACTGGCGACAACTATGCTAACTGATTATGGTCAACCAGCCGATGAAGATCAGGTTTGGAGTATTTGGGAAGGTAATGCAAGGGTGAAGAGGTGATTTCTGAACAAGGATTGATGATTTTTGATTTATGATATTTTGGTTAAAAATCGATCTAACTCGTTAGCAAATTTCTGTTTATCTTTATTTCCATAGGAAGATGGTCCACCAGTGTCCATACCTCCTGATCGTAAATCGTACATTAAATTCCGCATCGCTAATCTTTGCCCAATATTTTCTTTTGTCAGGAATACACCTCTGGGATCTAATACAAACCCTTCCTTATGAA
>JAOZSG010000337.1 GCA_029939785.1 Fidelibacterota bacterium
ACTAATCTTGCAGATCTTATTTATGAAAGAATAACAACTCTTTTTTGTGGATGGCAAGGAGTTTTTGAATTTATTAACCCAAATAAACCTGTATTGGAAAAAACTCATCCATATATCGGTACATTATTAGATTCAATAATTATTGGACAAAGATTGGGTGATCTTTTTCAAAAAGCAAAAGGTGATAATATTCTATGGAATCCATTCTTTTCTCGTTTGACATATAGAATAAACGAATCAACCTGTCTTTCATATAAAGCAAAATTACATTATTGTGTTGATGGCAAATTCAAAGAATCATTACTAAAAATTTCAAAATTACGTGAAGCACCTGCTCTTGGAGCTGGTATTGATGCTTATTTTAATCACTATAATAAGACAAAATAACAAAAAAAACATCTACGTAATTACCATAATATTATTTAATTTATCAAGTTTAAGGCGAATGTCATTCGCCAGTTGGCGAATATAAAAAATGGAAAAAATTTTAGACAGGATTAACATGATAAACAGGATAAGAAAAAAATATCCAGTAAATCCTGTTAATCCTGTCTAATAATAAATTGAAGGAAAATTTTATGCTTAAACTTGGGCTTATTCCCAATGAAGAACCTGACATACGTGTAGGTATTGTATTACCCGAAGATAGAAAAGAAATAATTACATTAAAAACACCAAAAACAATTAATTATTCTATCATAACTTCTGAAAAAACTTACAACTTACTTCACAATACTGAAATTAAGGTAAAAATTAAAAATGATAAAATAATTACGACAATAGATAATAATTTACAATTTGAAACAAAAAATATTATTATTAAACCTGACAAAGCAATCAAAAAAGAGAACAAAGCCGGACTTCAAATCAACGAAGTTGTAGCCGGTAGAGGATTTCACTGGAAAAAATTTATAAATATAAATGTTACAGGTGTTATAGAAATATCCAATTATAATAACAATATTTTAGTTATAAATGAATTACCTATTGAAGAGTATTTGATGTGTGTAGCGACTTCAGAAATGGGATCTGCTTGTCCGCCGGAATTAATTGAAAGTCAAACAATCACTGCTCGTTCATGGATGCTTGCAAATATCGAGATGAAACATGTCGATCTTGAATTTGATGTATGCAATGATGACTGTTGTCAAAGATACCAAGGCACAACATTTTTAACGGATCAATCTATAAAAGGTGCTTATAATACTTTTGGACAAGTATTAATGAGTGACAATAAAATCTGTGATGCCAGATATTCCAAAAGTTGTGGTGGTATTATGGAAACTTATGAAAATGTTTGGGAAGATACACCTATATCCTATTTACAGGGAATACCGGATGCTCCGGCAAACTTTCAGCATGAATCTTTACCAATGAATACTGAAGAAAAAGTTGAAAAGTGGATTTTGGATACACCTGAAAGTTTTTGTAGTTCATTAACAATTGCAGAAGAAGAATTGCCAAAATATCTTGGTGGAGTTGATGATGAAGGGAAATATTTTAGATGGGAAGTAAACTATTCACAGGCTGAAATAACTAAACTTCTTAGTAATCAACTCAATATACAGGCAAAATCAATTCTTGATATATTACCTATAAAACGTGGAAAATCAGGAAGATTAACTGAGATAGAAGTTGTATATATTGATAATTTAAATATACAATTAACCCTAAAAATTAGTAATCAATATTATATTAGAAAATATTTTGATGAAAAATTTCTGTATAGTTCTGCCTTTATTGTAAAAAAAGGGAAAATAGAAAATAATATTCCAAATTCATTTACATTATTGGGAGCCGGTTGGGGACATGGTGTCGGATATTGTCAAATTGGAGCATTGGGCATGGCCTTAAAGGGTTATTCTACAGAAAATATTGTATATCATTATTTCCCAGGTTCAGTATTAAAAAAAATCTATTAAAAAAAAGGAAACTAAACACATGAGCAATCAAAATTCAAAGAAAAATTCTCCTTGGTCTTGGATTCCGTCATTATATTTTGCTGAAGGTATTCCGTATATAATTGTAATGTTTGTTGCCAGTGATATGTATAAAACCTTGGGCGTCCCAAATGCTACACTAGCTTTTTGGACAAGTTTACTCTACTTACCATGGACTCTGAAACCGCTCTGGAGTCCCTTTGTAGATATTTATTCAACAAAAAGAAATTGGATTTTTTGGATGCAATTTCTTCTTGGTTTGGCTTTTATTGGAATTTCTATTGGACTTCAACTTCCCTGGTGGTTTCCGATAACATTAATGTTCTTATGGACAATGGCATTAATCTCTGCTACTCATGATATTGCAGCAGATGGTTTCTATATGCTTGCACTTAATGAACACGATCAGGCATTTTTCACAGGAATACGAAGTACATTTTATAGATTAGCAATGATTGCCGGTTTAGGATTATTGGTAATCATTACGGGTTTAATTTTAGATAATACCGGTTTAGAGACAGTTAAATTAAACATAAAAGCAAAACCACAGTCAGAAATTACAGAAGTAATCAAAACAGAGACAATCCAAACTACACAAAATGAAAAGATAAAAATCATAGTTTCACCAACAAATATTAATATCCCACTTTATAATAAAAAGGATATGAATCCATGTGATTCAACGAATGTCTATTTCACTCTCTCAGGTCAACCGGAAAAAGATGAAACAATTAATATATCGTTTGGTCATAAAAAGGGAAATAAGGATATATTTTTAGCACGAGGTGATTTAATAATTTTCAACGAAGACAATTGGAATATTCCACAGATGGCAACTATTAAAGTGAAACATAATCTTGATCATACTGCACTTGCACAATTTGATGCAAAAGCCGGTAATATTCCATTTAGTTGGTCTGTTTCAATGGGATTTTTAGGGTTAACATTTATCTTTTTCGGCTTTTATCATAGATTCTTTCTACCACGTCCGGAATCATCTCCCGATTACAAACAAAATCAACATAAAAGTTCATATTCAGAAGTTTTTATATCCTTCTTTAATAAAAAGGGAATGGTCGTATCTATCGCATTTCTTTTATTATATCGTTTTTCAGAATCTCAATTAACAAAAATGGCTTCACCCTTTCTATTAGATAGCAGAGAAGCAGGAGGTCTTGCTCTATCTCTTACAGAAAAAGGTTTTGCTTATGGTACAATTGGTCTTGGTGCATTACTGGTTGGAGGTATTTCCGGTGGCTTATTAGCAGCAAAACAGGGTTTAAAAAAATGGATTTGGTGGATGGCTTTAGCTATAAATATTCCAAATACTGTTTACATATTTATGTCTTACGTACAGCCCGACAGCAGGATTATTATTAATTGTTGTATTGCCATTGAACAACTTGGATATGGATTTGGGTTTACAGGTTATATGCTCTATATGTTATATATTGCCGGACAAGGTGAACATAAAACTGCTCATTTTGCAATTTGCACTTCATTTATGGCACTTGGTATGATGATACCAGGTATGATCAGTGGTGTTGTTCAGGAAGCACTTGGTTATCAGCACTTTTTCATTTATGTAATTATATGTACTATCCCAAGTTTTATTGCATTATCACTTATTAAAATAGATCCGACTTTTGGTATTAAGAAACAAGAATAATCAAAGTTGAGATAATTGATATATTTTAGAGCGTTCCCAAAGAGGGCAGGCTGTGTGAGGATATGATA
>JAOZSG010000045.1 GCA_029939785.1 Fidelibacterota bacterium
ATGTATGGATCGAAACCCTTGATTGCCGGAGTTTTTAATTTGTTTTAGTGTGTCGAGATAGTGTTGAACTAAATCATCACCAACACCATCTTCTGTATTATTGTTTGGTTTTGGTTTGGTATTCATTAGTTTTTCCATTTATTTAGTAATATTTATATATTTTCAAAAACTCTAATATAAATATCGTAAAAACAGAGGAATTTGTTAGAAATTTTAGCAAATTCATATTGGTTAATTGTTAATAATAAGTAAACGAGAACAAATATTGTTAATTGGATAAAACAGAAAGAGATAACTAGAAATTAATAAAAATAATGATTATATATATTTGATGTTTAATTATAGTAAAAAGGATAAAGGGAAAAAATGTTTAAAATAGAACAAGATCATTTTGATTATTTACCGATAATAAAAATTATTAATACAAATACAGAAGAATTATTGATGGAAAATAATTGTGCCCTTCACGGTTTTCTTTATAATACAAAAATGAAAATAGTTGAATCAATATGTGATGAAAATTTAGGAAGACTAAAATTTAATGTGAATCTGGATGGACATAATAAAGGATACCCTTTTAAATTACAAATAAATATTATATTTATCCTTTCATCTAAAGGTTTAAAAATAACAACAGAAATTGAAAATTGTGATGAAAAACCTGTGCCTCTTAGTGATGGTTGGCATCCATATTTTAAGTTTGATACAGCAGTTGATAAATTGATGATAAAAATTCCATCTATAAAACAAACAGAATTAAATAATAGACTGGTTCCAACGGGAAAAACACTGGAAAATGATGAGTATTATACATTAAGTAAAATTGGTAAAACTAAATTTGATAATGGATATAAATTGGAGAGAAAATCATCGATCGTAAAAACAGAATTGTATAGTCCGGAAAAAGATGTTACAATCAACTTGTGGCAGGAAACAGGACCAAACAAATATAATTTTATCCAAGTATATACTCCGCCACACAGAAACTCAATAGCTATAGAGCCATTAACATCAAATATTAATTGTTTCAATAATAATGATGGATTAATTAAACTAAGACCGGAAGAAATATTTTCAGCTAGTTATGGAGTTTATCTGACTTAACAAAAATCATAAAAAACGTCGAACTTGTTTAATGTATTTTTTATAAGCTGTGCCGTAAATTTTTTTAAAGTGTTTTTCCTGAGCAAAAATTATTTGTATAGATAATTGAAAATGAAATAAAGTTAGTATTATTAAAATTGGTGACACAGTGGCAATACTTACACCTATCAATGATATGGTTGTAAAAAGAAAAATAGGATTTCGGCTGATTTTATAAAACCCAACAACTTGTTTTTTATTTCCGGCGGATGCAATATAATTAAAATAAGATACAATAAGAGAGAATATTCCTAAAAGATAGACTGTTATTCCAATTTTAAAAAAAACAGAATTTATATAGAAAGGTTTCCATATGCCTACAATGAAAATAATAAACATGAGCAATGCACCTAACCATACGATGTTGCGTTCTTTATTTGAACACCAGGAAATACTTGTTAAACGGGTATGAGATTTTTTATCAATTAATGGCAAAAACCAGGAAATTAAAAAAACGAATAGTATTGGAATCCATGCATTAAAAAGCCCGAGTTGAAAATTAAATATAGACATATTACCCTTTCATGTTTACTTTCTGTTAAATATACTAAATGTTCAATGAAGTGACATAGAGATTTTTGTGATTTAAATTACAAAATTAAATAGAAGGTTGTCTTTCTCGATTATTTACACAATATTTCAGAGGTGATTTTTTATGTTTTATTTTAAGAATTTAAACGAGGTTACAATGTTAAAAAAAAGCATGTTATTTTTATTTCTCAATATTTTAGTGTTTTTTATTATACTCAATGCACAAGACACAACACATGTCTCTAGCTTAACTGATTCACTTAATCAAGTGAATATTCAAGCAGAAACAGCGAAAAAATCTACAAATAAGAACAAGGTTATCGCAGATAAAGAGATTCGACCAAAACAGAAAGCCGTAGATATTCTTCTTTTGAGGCAATCAATCAAAGACTCTTTACAATTTAATTTTAATGAAAAATTTAATCAGCAATTTGATTCTTTGGTGCAGGATTTTGCTCAGAAACAACAAAAGTTTTTGAACAAATATAATATTGAACGTGAACAATATGCACATAAGATCAAAACATTAGCCGATAGTTTAAAAAGAGTAAACAGTTCAATTTATTCTCTTGAACCAGCTGATAAGGATTATGATAAAGTTTTTGAATCGAAATATTTTCAATATGTGATAGAACTAAAAGAAAACAATAAAAAGCAGGGTTTTTTCAATATATTGAAGTTTGGTTCATCTAATATTATAGAATATAAAATTCAGGAAATGATGCAATATGTAAATTATTATTTTCCTGGGGCAAGATGTGCAGAAGTACAGGATTTAATAATTCAGGTTTTGTTGGAAGAAAAGAAATATTCAGAAGCAGAGATAGAATTTATTAAGTTTATATATTTTTATATAGATGCCAATAATTATGCTAATGTTGTAGATAAATATAAAAATCAATTAAGAAAAATTAGTTATTATAAAGACAGAATTCCATTTATTATCAAAACCATAAATATAGTATCAAAAGACCCAGACATTGCAATAAGATATTATACTTTTATTGATTTGTTAAATTCCTATCCCAATGAGAATGTAAGAGAGAAATTTCCTGAGGAGGCAAAACAATTTCTTTCATTATATCCAGGCTTTGAAAAAACGGCCGAAATCATATTCTCGATCGCTGAATATCACCGAATAAATAAATCGTCACAAAAAGCATATATTGCTTATGGGAAAGTACAAACATTTTTTCCCGAAAACATTTTGGTTCCCCAGTGCTTGTTTAATCAGGCACAAATTGAAGAGAATGAATTAAAACAGTATAAAAAAGCAATAGAAAAATATCGCGGTTTTATAAATAAGTATCCAAATGATAAATTAGTAGAAAAAGCAGCTTACAGGATTCCAGAGATTTACAGTAATAATTTGAAAGACTGGCAAAAGGCTGTGGAAGCCTACAAAAATTTTTCTGTAAAGTTTAAAGATTCAGATCAAGCCATCGTTTGTCTGCAGAAAGCAGCACAGGTGTTATACAAAGAAATAAAAAAAGTTGAAGCAGCTGTTGAAATTTTTGAGTTAATTGACCAGGAGTATCCAAACACAAAAGCAGCCAGAGATGCTCTTTATACATCTGGTGATTTATATGCAAAACAAAAATATTACAAAAGTGCAATAGAACAATACACAAAATTATTTACAAAATATATGCAATCGGAACAAGGAAGAAAAGGAATGGAACATACTGCTCTTATATATCTTGAAAAACTAGAAGATAAAGAGAATGCATTAAAAATTCTTAATATGATTATTGAGAATTATCCGGGAACTCAAAGTGCGAAACAAGCAGAAAAACGATTGGAGAGTCTTACAAAAGAATGAAAAAAATAGTTCAAATAATAATGATCATTCTTTTGATTTTTGTGCAGTTATTTTCTAAAACAAGAGTATCTGAAATAGATAGTTCAAGTTCTCTTGTTGTGTTGATTCATGGTATTTTTGACAGATCCAACAATATGTGGAGGGTTGAAAAAAAACTGAATGATAATGGCTATTCAGTATTGAATTTTGATTACTATTCCACAAAATGGTCAATGGATACGGTTGTTTCCAAACTTGAGAAAGAACTAAAACAGATAAGTCCGAGATATGAGAATATATTTTGGGTAACACATAGCATGGGAGGATTAGTTGTCAGATCCTACCTTTCCCAAAACAAAATGGATAAATTCAAAAGTCTGGTTATGATAGCTCCTCCGAATAAAGGCTCAGTACTTGCCGAAAGAGCAAAAAATTTTCCACCTTATAAATGGTTATCTGGTGAAGCCGGCCAAAATCTCGGAAAAGATTCTCTGGATTATCTTGAAATATTTCCTCCTCCGGATATACCTTTTGGAATAATTGCTGGTGGTATTGGAACGAAAGAAGGGCTTAATCCTACAGTGCCGGGCGATGATGATGGTGTTGTAAGTGTTGTTGAAACTCAACTTAAGGGATATTCAGATTTTATAGTAATTTCAGGATTTCATTCTACATTAATCTTGCAGGATAAGGTTATAAATCAGATTTTATTTTTCTTAAAAGATGGGCATTTTCGGCTGTAGTTTTAAGTTATTTTGGGATTATATTTTAATAATTACTTTTAAAGTGTAATTTTTGGTGTTTTAATAATAATAATATTTGGAAAAACATGTATATCTTATATTTAATTTTAGGATTAATTTTACTTTATTATGGTGCAGAATTTCTTGTTCGCGGCAGTTCTTCCATTGCTGTTTCTTTTGGCGTAAACAAGATGGTAATAGGTCTTACTGTTGTAGCACTGGGAACATCAATGCCGGAATTTGTCGTAAGTTTGACCGGAGCAATTACAGGATCGGATGGAGTAAGTGTTGGAAATATTGTTGGCAGTAATATGGCAAATATTCTTTTGGTTTTAGGAATTACCGGATTTATCGGACCTATAAAGGCAGAAAAAAGAACAATAAAACTTGATATGCCTGTTTTATTATTAATTACTCTGTTATTTATATTTTTTTGTTATGACGGTCTATTAACGGGTTATGAATCTATCATGCTGTTATTTGTTTTTATGATATATATGCTTTATATCATAAAAAACTCCCGGGAAATATCTGGCGAAAAAAAAGAAGCATCTGATCCAAAAAGCAACAAATTAACCAAAAACATTATGTTATCTTTAGTTGGGATTATTGGATTGGTTTTAGGTGGTAAATATACTGTGCAGGGTGGTGTTGAAATGGGACAATTGTTAGGGATTTCTGATTATGTTATCGGGCTTACTGTAATAGCACTCGGTACTTCACTGCCAGAGTTATTCACAAGTGTAGTTGCAGCATTAAAACATGAACACGAAATTTCAATAGGAAATATAATTGGCAGCAATATGTTCAATACTGCATTTGTGCTTGGTATTGTACCGATAATTTCACCATTAAAAATATCTGAAAAAATCATTGGTTTCGATAATTGGTTAATGCTTGGAGTTACAATCCTGTTGGGTATTTGTACTTACTCAGGAAAACGATTATCAAGAGGGGAAAGTGCTCTTTTTCTTCTGATATATGCTCTGTTTATTTTAAATATCATTTTTAATTTTATCTAATTTATAACATTGGAATAATATGAAAGTTGGCATTTTTCAATTTTCTCCTGAGTGGGGAGAGGTAGAGAAAAATTTAGAAAAAATTGAGAGGCAACTCAGGCAATGTCCTGAAGTTGATCTTTGGATATTACCGGAATTATGTACTACCGGTTATCAGTTTTTATCCAAAAAGGAAGTCGAAAGATTTGCTGAAATTTTCCCCGGTGGAAGAACAGCAGATAAATTACAAGAGTTAACAAAAGCCATAAAGAACACAGTTGTTTTAGGAGTTGTTGAAAAAGAGGATGGAAAAGTTTATAACAGTGCTGCTATATTTGATGAAGGAAAGTGCTTGGGAACTTATCGCAAAATCCACCTTTTTTATAAAGAGAAACTTTATTTTGCACCAGGAGAAAACCCACCAAAGGTTTTCAATGTTAATGGTGTGAATATTGGAGTGATGATTTGTTTTGACTGGATATTTCCGGAAACGGCAAGAACCCTTTCTCTTCAGGGAGCAGAGTTAATTGCACATCCGGCAAACCTTGTTCTTCCATATTGCCAGAACGCAATGATTACAAGGAGTATTGAAAACCGTGTCTTTACTGCAACAGCAAATAGAGTTGGTTCAGAGTTAAGAGAAGATGAACAATTAACTTTCACCGGTAAAAGTCAAATCACAAATCCGTTTGGAGAAAGAGTTGGTCATCTCAATGATAACGAAGAGAATACTTTGATAGTTGATTTGGATACAAATCAGGCAAAAAACAAACAAATTACAAAGATGAATAATTTATTTGACGATAGAAAATCATCTTTGTATATAAAGAATTAATTACGGAGAAAAAAGTGTTGCGTCCATTAAATGAATTTGCCGGTTGGCTAAGATTTTATCAGTTTATTATTGGTTTAAATATTATTTTTACATTGGTTGTTATTTTATCAAATATTGAAGTACTTTTTACTCAGGATGAAAAACTTATAACAATGCTTGGAATAATACAGGCAGGATTATCTGTTTTTTATTTGATTAAAATAATTCTAATTATTGAAAAAAGGGGAACAGAAGTACCGGAACTTATCATGGAATACTTGTATATGATTTTTTTGATAGCGATAGGATATTTTTTAATGCATTCCCTTATTACTTTGTTAATAATGTCCAGGCAATGGATATATGAAGATAATACAATTGCGTTTGCCGGCTCTGTACAGACCATGATATGGTGTGTTATCTGGAGAACATACTTTGCAAAATCAAAAAGAGTCCAATCTTACTATATAGAACATTTGGAAGAAAAAGAAGATCAACAAATACAGAATCGGTAAACATGGAATTTTATGAAATTATATTAGCTATCTTTATTGTAAGTCTTGGTGCTGTTGTTCAGGGATCTGTTGGATTTGGATTTGCTCTGGTTGCATCACCATTATTAGTTATGCTCAATCCTGTTTTTGTGCCAGGTCCAATTTTGTTTTGTGGATTTTTTGTTTCTTTATTTTTAACCATAAGAGAAAGAAATCAGTTTGAGTTAAAAAAAATTAGTTGGGCTGTTATCGGCAGAATAATTGGTAGTATCATAGGAGCATCTATATTACCTTTTTTATCACTTAATGGTTTTTCAATATTTTTTGGTGTTTTGGTAATATTTGCAGTAATATTAAGTAGTCTTGGAATAAGTATTTCTATTAATCGATCTACTTTATTGTCTGCGGGTTTTTTATCTGGTTTTATGGGAACAACAATATCAATTGGAGGACCTCCTGTTGCTCTCCTGTTTCAAAATGAAAAAGGCCCGGAATTTCGAAGTACGATAAGTGCATTTTTGTGTGTTGGTGCATTTTTTTCTCTTGTTGTTCTTATAATTGTTGGAAAATTTAGAATTCCGGAATTATCAATGGGATTACAAATGATTCCCGGAGTAATAATCGGATTTTTATTTTCAAAACCTATAGCACAATCATTGGATCAAAAAAATATAAGACCAATAATTCTTGCAATATCAGGGTTTTCCGGACTTCTAATTCTTGCAAAGATATCTCTGCAAATAAAATTATTTTTTTAATACTGCTTTTCTATCGTTTTTTTAAGGAGGAGTATTCATTTTTGTATAGGTTGTAAGTTTTTCCCCATCAAATCTTACCAGACCGGCATTAGTTCCAATCCAAATATATCCGGATGATGATTTTACAAGAGCATTGATGGTGTTTTGAGAGAGTCCATTTTCTCGGTCGTCCAGGATTTTATCAAATATCCTTCATAGATATGATTAAGATTTTGTCCTATAAGCATTACCGGAATTAAAACGATAAATAACTAAGTTGTAGTATATTTAGAATTAAGCATATTAAAAATTATTAAGTAATAAAATTAACCCCACAGCCATGCTTTTAACATTTGTTTAATTACTTTTTCTATTCTTCCCCAGCCTTTTTCTGAATTAAGTTCAATACCACTAATAATATCAACAGTATCTTTTTTTAAAGACAGATAATAAATTGCAGAAGTAATTATTATGTAAAAAGCTTCTACATCTCGTCCCTTTAATAATAAAGGAAGTTTGCTTTTCACTTCTTTAATAAATAGTTTTGCAGACTCGTTTCGTCTTTGTGATATTTCTTCTGTAATTTGATTACGATCATTTAATTCCCAACGAATCATTTGACGGAGAATCCTGTCTTCTTTTAATTGTTCTACCTGATCTCTAATAAATTCCATAATTAATTTATCAACATGTTTTTCATCGCTTAAAAAATGAGTATCCCAAAAATCATGTTGATCGATATATTTTTTGTGGAGACCTTCCCATCCTCCAAAATAACGGTAAATCAATACTTTAGAATATCCACTTCGTTTGGCAACAAGATTAATTCCGGTTTGTTCAAATCCTTTTTCCATAACTTCTTCATGATATGCTTCTAAAATCTTTTGTTCTGTCGTTTTTCTGTTTCTTTTGGTTTGGTTTTCCATGACATTACTCCATATTTATTGTGACTCAACAGTAACAAGCTACATATATTTCTTTATTATTGCAAACGTGTAGTTAATTTTTTGTCAGATAAATTCAAAGAATAGAATTTCTACAGATTTTTATATTATATTAGTTATATGAAAATTTTATTAGTAGAAGACAACAGGGAATTATCAAAAGACATAGTACAACTATTAGAAGAAAAATATTTTATAGTTGAATCAACAATTACAGTAGCTGATGCCATTGAAAAACTTAACAGCTATAAATATAATCTTGTAATTGTTGATATTGGATTACCAGATGGTTCGGGAATGGATGTGATAAAAGAGATAAAGTCTAAGCGTTTGAACTCGGGAATTTTGATTCTTACAGCCAGAAATTCAATAGCAGATAAAGTTCAGGGTCTGGATCTTGGTGCAGATGATTACATTACCAAGCCTTTTCACTCAGCAGAATTGATAGCCAGAGTTAAAGCTATTGTTCGAAGATTTGCACCTGATAATAATGATGTTTTACAGTTTGAAGAAATTATCGTAAATATGCAAAATAACAGTCTAAAAGTAAATAATCGTGAGTTAGTGCTTACGCGTAAAGAATTTGATTTACTTGTATATTTTCTTTTTAATGTAAGACGATTGTTAACCAAAGAAAGTATTGCGGAACATTTGTGGGGTGATCATATTGATCAGGCAGACAGTTTTGATTTTGTTTATAATCACATTAAAAATCTTAGAAAAAAACTTATGAATGCAGGATGTCGGGACTATATTAAAGCTAAATATGGAATGGGTTATATTTTTGGGAACAACCATGAGGAAAAATGAATAAAAAACAATTTCGATTATTGTCTAAAGCAATGTTAATATTTTTTGTTTTTATAATTATCGCATTTTCAGTGAGTATATTTTATCTTGTTCATGCTATGGATATATTTATAGAAAAAGATTTGGAGCATAGTTTCAAAAAAAGTGAATTCAGATTATCGAGTTATATACAAAAACATCACACGCTACCAAGAGTGCCTGAACATATAAAAATTACATTATTACAAGATACAACAATTATTAATTATTCCATTGAGTACAAAGATACAGTTATGTTGAGTTTTCGATCAAACCAGGAAGAAACATTCAGAAAGAAAACATTTATCCGAAAAATTGATAATAACTTTTATCGATTTGAGTTGGTGAAACATTTAGAGGATTTTTTAAAACTACGAGCTGTAATATTCAGATCAATTTTTTATGCATTTGCATTGTTAATGTTCGGTGTGTTAATATTTAATTATTTGTTATCCGGAATGTTATTTAAACCCTTTTATTTAATTATTGAAGAAATGCAAAAATTCCGAATTGGAACAAACTCTCAACGGCAAAATATAAATTCTTCGACAATAGAATTCAGAGAACTTGAAAATATGGTTGTTGAAATGACAAACAGAATCAACAAAGATTTCCAAAATCTTAAAGAATACACAGAAAATATGTCCCATGAACTTCAGACACCGCTTACAATTATAAGGAATAAATTAGAAAAATTAATGGCTGATGAAATAGTCATGGACAAACAGTCTCGGAGTATTAAGTCTATTTATAATGAAATTAATCATCTGTCAAACCTTGGTAAAACTCTTAATTTATTAACAAAAATTGAAAATGGAGAATTTCAGCAAACTAAAACGATACATACAAAATTCGTTATTGAAAAACATTTGGAATCTGTTCAGGAGTTAGCAAGTTTAAAAAACATAGATATTCAAACGGATATTAGTGAAGAACATACAATAAACATGGATCCGTTTTTGTTTGATATAGTGATAAAAAATCTTATTCGAAATAGTATTCGTTATGGAACGAATGAAGGTCCAATTACTATTCATGCAGACAAAAGCGAATTAATTATTGGTAATTTTGGACAAGAACTAAAGTTTCCTTCAAACCAAATTTTTAGCAGATTCCGAAAATTAGATCAAAACCCGGGTTCTCTTGGTCTGGGATTGGCGATTGTTAAAAAAATATGTGATTTGAATAATTTAACTATTTCATATAATTACTCAGATAATCAACATTGGTTTGTGATAAATTCGGTAGAGGTTGTGTAAAAAACAATCTCTCTATAACTGATAATTATTATATCTAACCATATACTACAAAATTTCTACAGTTTTGATAGTTATATTACCACCGAACTTAAATTTGGAGAATTGAATATGTATAAAAAAATTTTATTTGTCACTATCTTAATGAGTGTTTTTTCATTATTAAACGCACAAAACCGTGGAGGTGGACGCGGACAAATGAATCCGGCAATGATGGCTGCGGATATTACAATCATCGGGCATGTTTATAACAAATCTAATAATAAACCTGTTGAGTATGCTAATATTATTTTATTCAAAATGAAGGACAGTACACAGGTTAATGGTAATGTGACAGATGTAAATGGGACTTTTCAAATTACGAAAGTTCGTCCGGGAAGATATTTCATGGATGTTCAATTCATGGGATTTGCAAAAAAGCGAATAAATAATCTAAAAATAAGACCTGATAAGAAACTTGTTGAAATTGGAGAAATCTTTTTGGAGCAAAATATTCTCGATATGGACAAAGTTGAGGTTGAGGCTGACAGAGTTACAGTTTCTTTTCAGATTGACAAAAAAGTTGTGAATGTTGGTAGAGATGCTGTATCAGCTTCCGGAACTGCTGTAGATGTGCTGGAAAATGTTCCGTCTGTATCAGTAGATATTGAAGGAAATGTATCTTTAAGGGGAAGTGAAAATTTTACAGTTTTGATAGATGGAAGACCAACCATCCTGGAACCCAATGATATTTTGCAGCAATTACCAGCATCAAAAATAGAGAATATTGAAATAATCACAAATCCTTCTGCAAAATTTGACCCTGATGGAGTTGCGGGAATATTAAATGTAATTATGAAAAAAAGTAAATTTGAAGGAATCAGTGGAATAATAAATACAAATATAGGTTTACATAATAAATATGGTGCAGATGGTCTTATAAGTTATAGAAATCATAAGTATTCTGCTTTTTTAAGTCTTGATTATAACCATCGTGAATTTACTGGTGAACGAAAATTTGATAGAAGAACAACCAATCTCTCCGGAAACACTTTTTATACAAATTCCATTGGAGATGTGAAAATGAACATGGAACCATATTCGATCCGTACTGGATTTGATTTGTTTTTAACACCAAAAGATGTATTGAGTGTTGCAGGTACTTTTGGCAATCAAACACGGGAAAGAAAATTTCTTCAGGAAACTCAGGATTCATCTAGCTTTACAAATGTTTCCAATAAATATAATAGCATTGATATCAGTAAGCGTGGTGGGAACTATTATTCTTTTAATATTGACTATCAACACAAGTTTAATGAAACAGGACATGAACTATTGGGTATGATTACCATGAATAATAGTGATGGTGATGAAGAGGCTGTTAATTTACAGATGAATTCCGAAGGTACGATAGAGAATAGTCAAAAATCAACAGAATCCGGACCGTCTAATGATTTTCGGATAAAGTTTGATTATACACTTCCTATTAATGAAACAAATAAATTTGAATCCGGAATTCAGAGCCGCATTGGAAGGTCAGATGAAGATAATAAAGTTTATTATTATAATGATATAACAGAAGACTATGATTTTAAGAATGATTACAGTCATTCAACAATTTATAAAAATAATATTCATGCACTTTATTCTATGTATTCATTTCAAACCGAAAAACTTGGTTTTAAGGGAGGTTTAAGAGGAGAATATACAGATCGTTTAATTGAACTTGCAAAGGAAGATGTCAAATTTGCTATTGATCGTTTTGATATTTTTCCTACAGCCCATTTGTCATGGCAACAGACTGAAAAAACGCAGTTTATGGGTAGTTATGCAAGGCGAATACAAAGGGCAAGAGGATATTGGTTGGAACCATTTATTACATGGGGAGATGCTTACAATGTAAGAATGGGAAATCCGGGAATCAAACCTCAATATATTGATTCCTATGAACTTTCTTTTATGCAATATCTTGGTAAAAATATGCTGTCTGTCGAAGCATTTCGTAAAATTAATAACAATAAAGTTGAAAGAGTACAAACAGTTTATGAAGAAGCCGAAGATGTTGTATTACACACTGTTGCAAATGTTGGGAAAGATTATACAACAGGAACTGAATTTATGTTTCGTTTGAATTCTCTGAAATGGCTTAGTTTAAGTTGTATGGGTAGTTTGTATGAGTATAAAATCAAAGGTGAATTCAATGATATTAAATTTGATAACGAAAGTATAAATTGGAGTTTGAAATTTAATAGTGAGGTGAAATTTAAAACAAACACACAAGTACAGATTAACTCAAATTATCATAGCCCCACAGTTACATCACTGGGAGAGAGAAAGGGTCACTTTTCTATTAATCTTGCTATCAAACAGCAGTTTATGAAACGTGCATTATCAGCAACGCTCCAGGTTCGGGATATTTTTGGAACGGCAAAACATGATTTCACAACAGAAACTGATAGATTATATAGCCATTACAGGATGCAGCGTGAATCTCCAATAATAATGTTAAATCTCCGATATAATTTTAATAATTACAGAGAAACAAAGAAGAAAAGTCGAGATGACAATGGTTATAACGATGAAGATAATGATTTTTAATGTTATAAAAATAAACAGTTACAATAAATTCAAGACTCGAGTTAAGAATGCGAAGCAAACTTGACTTGAGAATTGAATGATCACGGTTCGTTTTATGGAGTATACTTAATAGCTTTAACCTATTTTCAGCTAAACAAAGTAAGCCAATCAGTCAAAGGCCAGTCGGTTGCCTGATCTATGACCGGATCTACGAATAGGTTTCAGGCGAATTCGAAGTTCAAATCTATCTGATCCGGCTAATCTCTGTTCTATTGTATAACTACTTCGTAGTTAGGTTTATTGTATTTTTTTTCATGGATTTCATCTACGGCTATTCAAATTCAAGTCCTCCGGACTAAACCTGAAAAAACAACCCGGATAAAAGCATTTGCAAAAGAATGCCTCTCGATTATCTTCTCGTTCTCAAAGCCCTCTTTGGAAACGCTCCCTATAGGAAAATCACACAGCCCGCCCTCTTTGGGAATGACACTTTTAGGGATGAATATTGTAAAATATCACATCAGTTTTATCAAAGGTCTATAAAAAACTACATAGTAACCACTTCGTATCCTTAATGGATTTGGTGTAAATTATATTGTTCTGGTTTTGATAGTATCGTACCTAAAGGCACTTGGTTTTTGTGTGTGGTTGAATGTTATTACAAATAGCGTTGTTATTCTGTGGCTATAAGAAAACAATATGTTAATTGCCAAAACATCCGAGATTTTTGACTATTTGTTTAAGATTGGAACTATGTAATTTTTCAAGCACCATAGGTGCATCCCTATTTGTAGAAAAATTGATTATCTAATGTATTAAAGCACCTTTAGGTGCGGCT
>JAOZSG010000338.1 GCA_029939785.1 Fidelibacterota bacterium
AAATGAATAAACCAGCAATTAGATAAGATGAACAGAATGAAAACTACAATAAAAATACAATCCTGTCAATCCAGTTAATCCTGTCTAAAAAAAAGAAAAAAATTCAGACAGGATAAACAAGATTAACAGGATAAAAAAAATATACAGTAAGAATATTTAGACAAATAAAGAAAACAGTAATTAGATAAGATGAACAGAATGAAAACCACAATAAAAATACAATATAGTAAATTCGGTTAATCTTGTCTAAAAAAAGGAAAATTATGGACAATAAACGTAGAAATTTTATAAAAAAAAGTACAGTTGTATTATGTAGCACTCCTTTATTAGGAATTTTGAATTCATGTACACAATCTACAAATCAGTATTATACAATCTGTCAAAATAATTGTATTGGATGTGGTGATTGTAAGGATGTATGTCTTGATGATGCTGTACTCTTGCCGAAAAAATCAAGTTATGACATTGATGTTAGTACATGTGATATTTGTGGTGATTGTGAAAAAGTATGTGAGGAAAACGCCATTAAACTTTCATACCATATTTATGATATTTATGAAGAAAATTGTATCGGTTGTGGAGACTGTATTGATATTTGTGTCAACGAAGGAAATGCTATTACATGGGAACGCGATTATTATTTTGTAAGAGGAAGATGTAAATCAACCAGATGTAGTAAGCAATGTATAAATGCATGTAAATATAATGCTATTACAATCGTAAATGGAAAAGCTTCAATTAATATGGAAAAGTGTACACGTTGTGGTGACTGTGTTTCTGTGTGTCCTTATAACGCTATTAATCCTGCAAAAGTAATATTGAATCAATCTCTCTGTACTCATTGTGGAGAATGTATAAATGTATGTGAATTTGATGCAATTACAAAAACTGAACCCGAAGATTTTCATGAACCACATATTGATAATGATTTATGTTCACTTTGCGGAGATTGTCAACCGGTATGTCCCAAAAATTCCATAACTAATGTCATTCATATTGCATCTATAGACACAAAAAAATGTACAAGTTGTGGTAGTTGTGAAGAAGTTTGTAATTATGATGCAATAAGCAAAATTTAAATTACTGAAGAATATTTGAAAGGAAAATAATTACATGAAAAATATAACTATAGTGATTACATTTTTAGTTTTATTAATTACAATTAACTGTGATCGTAATACCAATAAAGTTGTTGTCTATACAAGTGTTGATCAAATATTTTCAGAACCGATATTAAAAGGATTTGAAAATGAAACAGGCATCATTGTTAAAGTAGTTTATGATACTGAAGAGACAAAATCTACAGGGGTTCTAAACCGTCTGATTGCCGAAAAAGAAAATCCACAATGTGATCTTTTTTGGAGTGGTGATCCTGTAAGAACCATAGTTCTGAAAAATAAAGGTATCACTATGCCTTACCAATCAGTAGTTGCTAAAAATATTAGTCCGGTATATAAAGATACTGAATATCATTGGACAGGTTTTTCTGCACGAGCAAGAGTTTTGATTTATAATAAAAATTTATTAGAACATGCAAATGTACCTCAATCAATTTTCGACTTGACTAATAATGAGTACAAAGGGAAAGTTGCAATCGCAAATCCTCTATTTGGTACAACAACCTTTCATATCTCAGCTTTGTTTACTGCTATTGGAGATGAAAGAGCAAAACAATTTCTCACCGATCTGAAAAAAAATAATGTCGTAATTGCTTCCAGCAACGGAGATGTCAAAAAGCGAGTAATTCAAGGTGAAGTTTCTTGTGGCCTAACTGACACCGATGACGCTTATGAAGCTATAAAAGAAGGTGCGAATATTGGCATTGTTTTTTTAGACCAACAAGGGATAGGCAGTTTAATAATGCCCAATACAGTAAACCTGATAAAAAACTCTCCTCATTCTGAAAATGGAAAAAAATTGATGGATTTTCTGCTAAGCAAAGAAACAGAAGCCAAATTGGCAAAGTCCTGTGCTCAGATGCCATTACATAAAGGAGTGAAAATTCCTGAAAATATTCCATCATTAGATAATATTATTCCAATGAAAATTGATTATGATAAAACTTCCAAAAAATTAGAAGAAATCCAGAATTATTTAAAACAATGGACTGAGCAATGAACAATGAGCAATTAACAATGAACAATGAAAAATGAAAAATGAAAAATGAAAAATAACAATGAAAGAATATCAACTATTAATTAAATCGATAATTGTAAATTGTAAACTGTTAATTGTTAATTATAAATGGTATTCAGTTGTTTTTATATCCTTTTTTTTATTTGTGGGATTTCCGGTTGTATATACACTTGGAACAGCCCTTTTTGTTGATGGTTCACTTAGTAGTAATCTAGGATTATTAAACAAAGAGACATTTTTCCTATTGGCAAAAAGTAGTGTTATTGCTTTTTTTATCGCTTTTTTCTCCACTTTGTTCGGAACCGCATTAGGTTTTTTACTTTATAAAACCAATATTATATTTCGTGGTTTTTTTAAATTATCACTACTAATCCCGTTATTCATTTCCCCTTATATTCTGGCGGTTGCCTGGAAGGATTTTTTTTACGTTTTCTTCAATAACACAAGTTTTATATCTTCATATATTGGAGTAATACTAGTGTTGACTACCATTTTTACGCCATTATCAATGCTCATAATCGGTAGTGCTTTATCAAATATTCATGCACAATTAGAAGAAACTGGTTTTATGATTACAAATTTTAGTAAAGTGATTTTAAAAATAACTCTGCCTTTGATAAAACCAGCTTTGATTAGTTCTTTTGTACTTGTTTTCATCTTTAGTATTTCTGAATTTTCTGTTCCTGCATTTTTTGGAGTAAAAGTTTTTACAACCGAAATATTCACTCAATTTTCAGCATTTTACAATCATTCTCTTGCTATTTTGCAATCCGCTTTGCTGATTTTTATTTGTGTTTTACTTTTATTTACAGAAAAAAAATACATTGCTGAAGCACCATTCCTCTCTATTGGTAATAAGGGAACGAGCAATAAATCTTACAATATGAATAACTGGAATTGGTTAAGTCTCTCATTTTTGTTTGGCTGGTTTTTTATTTCTGTTGTTTTCCCATTTATTATTCTTTTTGTTCAATCATTTAAAGATGGGACAAACAAATTTATTCAGGCTTTTGAATTATTATTACCAACTTTTAGCAATTCAATCGGATTGGCATTTTTGGGAGCTCTGATTATAGTTTTTGTTGGATTTACTGCTGCCTACTTTTCTGAACAACAAAGCAGGACAAAAAAGAGTAAATATTTTGATTGGTTATTACTTATTGTTTTTGCAATTCCTTCAACCATTTTTGGCATTAGTTTAATCAAATTTTATAATCAACCTGCCCTTGATTTTATTTATTCCAGTTACGCCATCATATTAATTGGTTATGTGGGAAAATATACATTTATCTCAGCCAAGTTAATCGGGAATGCCATCAAGCAAATCCCTAATTCCTTTGATGAAGCTGCCAAAATTGAAGGCATTACATTTTTTACACGGCTGCGAAAAATCCTAATTCCTTTGATCATGCCTACACTGTTTGTCACCTTTATTATCAGTTTCATTTTTTGCCTTGGTGAATTAGGAACAACCATTATGCTTTATCCGCCGGGTACAGAGATTATGCCTATAAAGGTTTTTAC
>JAOZSG010000339.1 GCA_029939785.1 Fidelibacterota bacterium
GATAATTTTTATTTTATTTTGACAAACAGTCATCTATTACCTTTGCCAAATCTTTTTTGGTAGGAATTATAGAAACAAAACGTGGTTCTCCATTAATTACCATTGCCGGTAAATTTTGTAATCCAATATTTTGTAAACGTCCTATATTTTCCAGATTATCAATTTTTCGTTCAATTACATCAATTTTATCACCAAATTCATTTTTTTGTTCTGTTGCAGCTAAAACCATATAACCACAAGCCGCACAAGTTGCAGAATCAATAGTAAAAACTTCAATAAAAGGTTTATCCAGATTTGCATAATCAGGCATATCAACTTTTATATCAACTTTTTCACTATGATAATGTTCTATAAAATGGCGTGTTGACTCCAAATCATGAACAACTTGTGAAATACCAACAATATTTTCCTGAGGGACATCATAAGGCATATCACAGCCTGGTGCCAATATAAAATTCTTATTACCCAATTTATCAATTAGATCAATTGCAAATTTCATATTATCTTTCTGATTACCCAACAACATTACAGTAGTCAAAGGAATATTTCCTGATATAACCACATTGTATCTATCAGTTAATTTTTTCGCTTCTACAATATCAATATTTTCATCAATTGAGATACAATCAGGTTTAGTTTTACACATTTCTTCCAAATTCTTTGTAGCATCACCACAAACAAAAAAGGAATTATATGTGTTTTTTGCTTTAGTATATCTAAAAATTTCTTTATAGGGTTTACTTAAAAATTGAGTAAACATTTCAGGTGAAATCTGTGAAACAATAGGATCAACAGAGCCAATAATATCAACTCCGGCTTCTATATAAAAATCAGAAACTTGTTTGAAAACATCTGCTGAAAAATCAATTAATTTTTGAACATATTCAGGATCTTCAAACATATCCATAAAAATACTCATACCACGTAAATGTGAAGCAAGAGTTAATGGTCCACAAATTAATCCATAAAGAGCTGTTGTATCACCAACTGATTGTTTCATTCTTTGTATTACATCAAGAATCAAAGGAATACGTCCATCAGTTTTTTGAGGAAGAATAAGTTCCATCTCTTTATTTAATTCCAATGGATGGGATTTAACTGAAGGTGGTGCTTTTTCTGCCCACATTAATTCACAGCCTAATATTTCCGCTTCAATTTGCAAATCAAATACTACTGGCATTCCATCCGGATTATATGATTTATGAGCAGTCATTAAACAATCATAAAGCACATCCGCATTTTTTAACACTTTTTCTGCACTAATCCCATTTAGACTACCAATTTGTATTCCGGTATATGGAACCCAGGGAGTTCTATCGGTTTTTTTACCAGACAATGTATCAAATACTAATTTTTTCCCTTTATTACACATCTTTCTTTTTCCCTTTTTATTTTTGTGAACTTAAATATTGAGCAAAATCCTGTGGCTGAGAAAAATAACCATCTGCTTTAATTTTTTGTGCAAAATCATCAGAGAGCGGAGCACCACCAACAAAAACTTTTGTATCAGGATAATTTGCTTTAATATCTTTTGTAATTGGTTCCATATTCATCATTGTAGTAGTTAAAAGAGCACTCATGCCAATAACACTTCCAGGATTTTCTTTTAATGCCTGTAAAAACTTGTCAGATCCAATATCAGTTCCTAAATCAATTACTTTCCAACCATCTCCAACTAATATCATTTTTACTAAATTTTTCCCGATATCGTGTAAATCACCAGAAACTGTTCCCAAAATAACCGTTCCTTTAAAATCAACATCACCACTCTCAAAAAATGGTTTTAAATGAGCCATTGATGCATACATTGCTTTAGCTGCAATTAATAAATCAGGAATAAAAGCTTCACCGGAACCAAATCGATCTCCTACTGATTTCATACCGATCATTAATGCTCCTGTTAATATTTCGTCAGGCTTTACACCACCTTCCAATAATTGAGCAGTTATCTCATCTGCACCATCTTGTCCTTTTAAATCAGGTGGAAAAGGTGCATTTTTATTAACTTTACCACGTTCAACAACTGTCGCTAATTGTAATAATAATTCTTGCATTTTAGATTCTCCTATTTTAGTTATTCTATATTTTTACTTTTGGGAGTTGCTTAATATTATAAAAGTAATGTTAACCTAATCAATTTTTTCCCAAACATAATTATAAGTCATGGACAAAAACAACGCTGTACTGTTATATACTGTACTACATGATGTTTGTAAATATAATATAAAAAAAGTAAATATCTATGATAGATTCGTAAAAAATATTTTTAACCGCAAGGCTTACAAAGAACTCAATAATTAATTTGTTAAAAATCAAACAGTTAAAACTATACTCCTTTGTGATCTTTGGCCGTCAGTAGCCGGATTTACAACATACTTAGCGGTTAATTTTTGACTTTTACGAATCTGTCATCTATAATATTCCACGTTTTTTCTTGTCAGTCGGAAGCCCGGTTTTCAACCTGATTTTACAATGTTTAGCGGGCAATAATTTTCTTTTCCTGTTCATTAAATATGCTCCTGAGCGATTACCAATTTATATTAAAAATTTCCGTATTTTTTTGCAGTCTCTATCATCGAAATATAATTTTCATAGTTAACATAATTTGGAACACTATTTCCTGAACCAATACAATATCCTCCATTTTGTCCAACTTTTTCAATATTTGATAAAACATTATTTTTTATTTGATCCACTGTTCCATTTGATAATAAATCAACATCGATATTTCCGATTAAACATAATTTATTTCCATATTTTTGTTTTACTTCTGCAATATCCATTGCCATTGGTTCAATAGGATGCAAGGCATTAACATTACAATCTATCATTTGATCCATTACTGAAAATAAATCTCCATCTGTATGTGTAATAAATGGTTTCGAGTATTTTTTTGCTAAAACTCCTATCTTTTCCAACCATGGGAAATAAAATTCATTAAGATCAGCATGAGATATCATTAAGCCTGTTTGATAAGCAATATCATCACTAAACCAAAGTATATCAACGATATCACTCTTTGCAAAATATTCAAACATACTCAATACATAGTTCCCGATTTTATCATTAATTCTTTTAATCAAATCACGGTTTTCAAATAACGCAAAAGAGAATTTTTCAAATCCCATTAACTCCCAGGTCATTGTAAAAATGTCGCCGTATTGACCAATTACTCCCATTCCTTGAGGAAGGAACTTGTTTATATTTTCAAATCTGGAATAATCAATATTTTCAATGTTAGGAAATTTAAAATTTTCAAATTCTTCCATATTTGTAATTTGTCCTTTACCTTCTGCAACCCAGTTAATAGATGTGTCATTATCTTCAATTCCAAAAGTTGATGGCATGAATTCTGTAATTGGTTGTAATTTTATATAATCATATCCAGCCTTATACCAAAATTCAACTTCATCAGATAATGACTTAATTTTTTTACCTAGAAATTTTTCCTTAATAGAAATATCTATGCCTAATTCTACTATAGGAATATAATTCCCCTTTTTACCCATTAATGTTTTTTTTAAAGTTTTTATGTCAGGTCTCATTTCAAATCCTTTTATTTTTACCACTAATACACACTAATATTTAATTCAATTTTTATTCACGTCTATTAGTCCGTCAAAAGCCGGATTTTCAATGTTCATTCGTGGTTAATAGTT
>JAOZSG010000001.1:0-19395 GCA_029939785.1 Fidelibacterota bacterium
ACTTATAGAAGAGCTTGAATCTTTTATAAACAAAAAAATAGCAAGTCTCTATAAGATAAATGATAATTACTCAATAAGTTTAAACATTAAAGAGGTTGAAGATTTGCTTTATTCAACTCTGGATGTTCTTTACGATAAACTTGGAGTTCCTAAATGTGCTTATTGTAAAAATGGTTACTCAACACATTTTGAATGTATAAATTGTGGTATTGGCATGTGTAATAACTGTTATGATTCTATGGTGGAACATAATAGTCATTATCATCGTGTTTGTGATAATATGAACGAGAAAGATTACAGAAAAATACTTAAGGCATTTAATTGTGAGCCAGAATACATATGCGAAAAATGTCTTGATGAAGTAACTAAATAATTTAACAATATAACTATGACAAAAATAATGATAGCGGTAGAGTATTATGATGAATATATTTCTCATGATGACGATAACAATCATCTAACTTTTGAGATCTTTGAAACAATGAGCGAAGCATATAATTTCGCTGCTACAGTTAAGTATAACACTAGCTTTGTTGCTGATTTTAATACAAAACATATTTTCAAAGAAGAAGGCAAGTGGAATTATGAGGATGTTAGTATTTTGTATAAGTATGCAAAGTTAATAATTTTTAGTGACTTAATTAAATTTAATTAAAACAAACACTTTTATTTTAATAGATTTATCTATAATATTCCACAAAGAAATTATAAATAAATCTTATATATTATGACTAAAATTAAAGACATTCTTAACGAAGACTCAAAAAACATCTTACGAAAAACTTATCGTAAAGCAAAAATACGCTTAATTGCTTGTAAGAAAAAAAGAAAATCAATAGCTTAATAAATATAACAATAAAACTATGAACACTTACAAACTTAACTTAAAGGTAACAGTCGAAACGAATCTAAGCGAAGAAGATTTAAACAAAAAGATCATATTAGATCTTTTCGACGCAGATGTTTCACTTAATAGCGACGAGGAAAACACGTTAAAGATAACAACAAAGAAAACTGATAGAAATACTATAAAAGACAAGATAAACAGTATTATAGAGACTTTAAAATCAATCAAGATTTAATTAAAATAACATTAAACATATGAACAAATTAAAATGTAAAATGTTTGGAGGAGAGGACTCTGAACAACTAAATGCTTTAATGTCAGCACTCATTGAAGCTTCAGAGGCTGAGGATATTAAG
Source organism: Fidelibacterota bacterium (assembly GCA_029939785.1). Lineage (GTDB taxonomy): Bacteria > Fidelibacterota > UBA2242 > UBA2242 > JAFGTP01 > JAOZSG01. Next base: position 1,204 of record JAOZSG010000001.1, read on the forward strand.
GATAATGATAAGATATATACTTTTCTCGAATTACCAAAAACATCATTAGTGGTTGAATTATTAGACGCTTTAAATAAAATTGGCTATAAAATAACATTAAATATATGAAAACATACATGGATAAATATCTTTCTTTCGAAAACAAGATTAGAAAAGCTTTTTCTGAAGAAGTTTTAAGATTATGTAAAGAAAGAAATGTAGAAAAATTAGAAATAACTGACGAAAATTACATGTTTACCTTAGATGATAATAGATATTTATTATATCTAAAAAATACAGGTGATATTGAAGATAATAATGGATACTTATATCCATTATCAGAGCTTAATATGGATGATACATGCTTTCTTTTAGATGATATAAAAAAAATAACAGAAAAAAAATGAATAAAAGAGAAAAGGCCATGAAAAAATACCGTGAACGCTATAGAAGACTTAATCTGGATAATGATAAAGAAAAAATACAATGTCTTATATGCGGAGAATGGTTTCGACAAGTAGGATCACATGTAGTTCAACGCCATGGAATGACTGCAAGGGAATATAGAGCAAAGTACGGATTAGATGTAAAAAAGGGACAACTACCTAAAGATCTAAAGGAATTATACGGAAAACAAGCACTTGAGAATGGAACATATAAAAATCTTGAAAGTGGTAAAAAGTTTAGATTCAAAAAAGGAGATAAGGTTGGAATATATAAGAGAAGTGAACAAACACTTAAAAGATTAAGAGGAGATAATTAATTTAATAATTTCTTATGATGAAACAAAAAACATTGCCGTTTCAAATAGGAGCAGATCCAGAGTTTACAATATCTCAAGACGGTAGAGATATTTCTGCTTACAAGTTCTTTAATGCCTTTTTTAAGGATGAGCTCGATAGAAAAGCTATGGGACATACAATAAAAGGTAAAGGCTGTATAGGTTGGGACGGAGAGATTTCAACAGCAGAGATCCGCCCTACGCAAAGCAATAACATTGAAACGATTCTTGCTAACATGGAAACATTGTTTAAATCTATGACAGACAAGGTTAAAGGTTTTGAATTTAACACTAATTCTAAAACAAAACCTACTGGAGGACATGTTCATATTGAACTTGATGAAATGGATATGAGTAATGAGTATCATAGAAAGCTATATAGTAAAATGGCTTTCTACTTATTACCTCTAAAGTTAGGTGAAAATAAGACTAATAGAGAGGTTAGAAGGAAGAAACGATATGGAAGTGTTGATGAATATAAAATTAAAAAATTCAAAGACAAAGAAACTATGGAGATAAGAACATTGTCAGCAGAATGGTTAACTACTAAAAAAATAGCTAAAAGTACACTAACTTACATAGCTATTTGTTATTATGAAATAAAAAAACAATTATGTCTAAACTAAATACATTACTACTAAAACAGATTAGTACAAAAGTTAAAAAGTTTGAACTATATGATCAACACAAAAAAGAGATAGATTTCATACTATCACCTAAGGAAGTCTTGAAAGAAAAGGAAGCACATAAATATAATATAATTAAAGGATGGAACTTATGAATTATCCAACAAAAAAACAAATATTAAGTAAAGAGATAATTTTCAAAAAAGAAACTATAGACCTATTACTAAAGTTTAAGGAAAAATGGAGTAAAAAAGATAGAGACAAAAGAGAGTTGTTAACATACTTAGTAAATGATTTAGGGGTTATTTATAAAAAACCAGCCCTGATAACATTAATAGAGAATAAGCCATGTCAATATAACCTTGCTACACAAACAATTAATATTGACAAATCTCTATCAATAATTTCAACACTGCATGAATTTGCTCATCATTTAATGGGTAGATCAGAATTAATTGCTTGCAGATGGAGTATATGGCTATTTATTAAAACCTTTCCAAATTCATATAAAAAACTTGAATGGAAAGGACATTTATTAGTTAAAAAATAATATAAAAACAATTATTATTACGAAGTGATTGTTTTAACAAAGCTTATGGGAAGATTTTACGATGGTTCAATTAGCGGTAAATTTTGGTTTGGAGTACAGAGCAGTAATGATGCAGAATTTTTTGGAGTAGAAGGAACACAAAACTTTCTTAATTTTTATTTTGAAGAAAGAGATTTACCAGAAATTAAAGAAGGAATAAAGACATGTAACAAAAAACTAAAACCATACAAAACTAAATTGAAAAATTTCTTTAAAGAAAAAAAGGGTTATAATAATGAACAACTAATTACAGCCCTAGATTTAAAAGACGAAGAAAATGCAACGGGAAAAGTAGCTATATTACTAGAATGGTACGCAAGGCTTGAATTAGGAGAAAAGATTTTAAAATGCGTTAAAGAAGAGGGTTATTGTGACTTTGAGGCAGAACTATAATAAATAATTAACATATAAAAATATGATCAAAAAATGTAAATGCGGAAGCGAATATACAGAAGATGACTTTAAGGAAATTAATTTTTAACTTAAAACATATGACAAATAAAACAAAAACAATGATAGATAAAGAAAAAAGAAAAGATTTTCGAATACTTTCAAGAGAAGATTTCTTAGACTGTTATTATTACTTAACAGAAGCAGAATATGACGAAATGTTAATGGATAAAGAGTTTTGTAGTTATGACCCAGCTAACGTTAAACGAATATTAGATAGGAATACAGAATTGGAAATCAAAAATATGAATTTAAAAATAGATGTAATTAAATTAAAAGGAAAATGGAAAATAACAATGTTTAGTCTAGTTTTTATTACCATTATATTTAGCGTTTTTTTAATAATTAACAAAATAATATGAATGAAGAAATAAGAAAAACTTTAGATGTTTTACTTGCAAGAGCCGAGTGCAATATAGATGAAACAAGAGATTTATCTCAAATAGAAGGTTATGTCTATGGATTACTAGACATAATCGACAAACTTAATAAATAAATTTAACAAAAAAAATATGAAAAAATTAGAAAAATTAACTGAAAAAATTGCAAACGAATTAGATGCTAGTCTATGTGATGTTTTTACCAGGGAAGAACAATCAGCGCTAATACAAGATTTCTTTACTGATTACAATATTGATTTTAAAAGTATTGTAAAAATGAAGAAAAATGATAATGATTTTTGGAATGACTTAAACATTAATGATTCTCACTGGTGTGACATATCTAGTGAATTTGCTGATGGACGAGTTGATATTTACAATAATGACTTATGGGAATCAGTTAAGGATTTCTCAGAATGGACAGAACAAGCATTAGATGAGTTTGGAATAGATGGATGTGGAATAAAAGAAGGAGGTTTAACACAATTATTTGCTATGGGACAATATATGTATTACAGCGAATTAATCAACTCTTCTTTACACATATTAGAAGAATATACGTTAGAAGAATTAAATAATATAAATTAAAAATAAAAACAAGCGGAAAAGGAATAAAAAGATTTCAAACATGGTCATGGTCTTATAAATAATTAATAATAAAAATATGACAAAAGAAAAAAAGGGATACAATATAATAGATAGAGAAGGTGAAATTGACAATTTGATAATGTGGATTTCGGAAACAAAAAGTGAAAATGATAAGTATTTAATGAAAGAAGATTTAAAATATTTAATGAGCTTAGACTGTAAAAATATATACTCTTCAGAAGACACCAATGATTATATAGCTATAAATTAATAATAAAAATATGACAAACAAAAAATACTTGTACGAAGAATTACCAAATAAAGTAAAAGAAGATGTTTTAATGGAAGCATCTTTTATAACCGCTACTCCAGGTGACGATTTAATAGAGTCTACTGAAAGAGCTCAAAAATGGATAACTAAAAATGATTATCCGAAAACAATTATACACTGGCAAACAATGCCTTAAACTAGTTTAATTTAATATAATAAATATAACAAATAAAAATATGAACAAGAAAATAAAAGAAAAAGCAATAGCTATTACAAATGAATATAAAGCATTACAAGACGAACAACGCGGTGGAAGTAGTTATAATAATACAAGTTGGCACGCCGTAGATGTTAAAAGATATAATGACCAAGTAGACATTCAGGATATTATTAAAGAACTAAAAATAGATAAAAAATATCATGATGACATACTAAACATTTTTAATAATGATTACGTCAATGATAGTTGGTATCATTGGATTGAAATAATGCAAGATCAATTAAAGTATGAAATTGACGATATAAAAGGTATAACAGAAGGTTCAAGTGATGAACATACAAGTTTTGAACATATTACATTACTTGATCACAATAATGACTATACTAATAGGACATTTATCTATTTTCTAGGAAGAAGTGGAGGTTGGTGTTGTTTTCAAGATGACTCTGAAGATGTTTATGAGGATATTATGTATTGTATAGATAATCCAAAAGAATCTAAAGAAGACGGTACTATACATGATATAGATGATAATATCGCCACTTTAACAGAAACAGTAGAGGAGATAACTTATCTACTTAACTATATTGAAGAATTTAATAACAATATATCATTTAAAGATGAAATACTAGAATTAGTAAATAGACACTTGGAAGATTTAAAATACGAAGAAAAAGAATTACAAGAAAACAAAGAAACATTAACAAAGGATATTTTATCACTTACAAAACAAATAACCACAAGAATAAATATTCACACTAAAAATAAAACATTAGTGAAAAACATAAGAGGTCACGCAATAGCTTTATCTTTATTATTAAATAACAAATAAATATATGTTAACAAAAAAAGAATTAAAAAAAATGTTAAAAGAATACTTAGAAGTTAGAGATTTGGACATTTTAAATATAACTACTTTCACACAAATGTATGAGTGTGATCTTAATTTTTCATGCAACTATGTAGAAACAGATCAGGATTATTACACAACAGCAGGATTTGAAACTGTAATTAAAGATGGTGATAAAAAGATATTTTTACACACAGTTTTTGACTGGGATGCAACAAATAATATGAATATTGACGAAAGAATAAGTATCGAAAAAGCAGTTGATATTATCTATTATTTACAAGAAAGAAGTACTTATATACAAAGCTTAATTAAATAATAAAAAAATATGAAAAATAAAACAATACGCATAAACATGGACTTAACTACGGAAAAAGGAATTGAAAAAGCTGAAAGAAAAAAAGAAAAAATGATAAACAAGGGGTATTCACTAAAGGAAACTATACGAATAGGAATGGATAAATATATTAGCGTTTATAATTAATATAATAAATAAATATGAAAAGCAATAAAAAATTACAAAAAATATTAGACGAAACTAAAAACTTAGATAGTTATTATTCCTTAAAAATATTTAAAGATGATGCAAAAGATTTCTTGAGAGATATTAAAAAGAATAAGATAATATGTTCCATGAAAATATCAAAAAGTGGTATGAACAGACGCTTTAATTTTGATAAATATAATACATTGCTAAATATTTGCTATAACAAAAAACTTAATCATAAAGAAGTAAATGTTAACGGATGTGGTATGGATATGTATTGGCATTTATTATTTAGAGCATGTGAAGAATTAGCTACTAAAGGAGAACTTGAAAAATATAACTTAAATTCAAAATGTAGTTATCAAAAAATAATTTAATAATTAACAAGATTTTATGAAAATAAAAACATTAGAAAAAATATTAGAAACATACAATATATCAGAAATAGAATTTGAAGATAGAAGAGGTAATACTATAGGATTCTTAAGTGAATTTTGCATGGCTGATATAGAAGTTATAAAAGGAGAGAAAGGTGGTATGCTAAGACTTCAAAAAGCTTAATAATTAAATATAAACTAAATAACACACTAAAAGCCAGCTCGAAAGAGTTGGCTTTTTTTATTTAAAGAGTATAATATAGTTAATTAATATTAAAATAAATATATGAAAATAAAACATTTTTATTCGGAATTAGAAGCAATGAGAGCTTTTTATGATGAATTAGGAATTACACCAAACTACGATTGTAATACAGATGGAAGAGTAAATGGAACATTAGTAGAAATAAAACTAAATTCAACAGATATACCTTTCAAGCAACTTAAAAGATATATTAATGCATATAATTCATTAGCATTGCCAATACCACAATACTCATTATTTATAAGTTTTAATCAAAGAGAGTTTACATTTATAAATAATGAAAATGAAAAAATTATAACAAAAGCAAAAGGGCAAAAAACGACAGATATGCTAAAATTCTTAAACAAAGAAGATTATATTAAGGGATGGATTAACGAATTTTCAATAGTATCATATAATGACTTATTCTATAAAAATAATCCTTCAACTAAAAAAGAAGACTTTATAGAAGAGGTGAAAAATCCTAAAACATTAAACATAGAACCATATAACTGGAATAAAACAGGTGATATGGAAAGGGATATTTTAGATTGTTTAGGATCAACGGAATTAAAGAAAAGACTAGGTGCATTTTTTACGCCTGATGAATATGTTAAAATATCAACTGAATACCTTAGAAATGCAATTAAAAGAGTACCAGAAGGACATGACTATATAATTCTTGATAGATGTGCAGGAACTGGAAATCTTGAAAAGTTTTTAACAGATGAGGAATTATCACATTGTATCTTAAATACTTATGTTTATGCAGAGTGGACTACTTTAAAAGGAGTTTATGGCGATAGGGTAAGATGCATTATCCCTCATACTAAAGAATATAAAGATAACGATGGATTATTGTCGGATGGGGATGCTTTATCGGAGAAATTTATAAAAAATCCTATAATAAAAAAATATATAAATAATCCAAAATGTATAATAATAATGCTAGAAAATCCACCTTTCGGAGAACCACAAGCTGGAGCAGAAAGAGGGGAAAAAACACGGAAAAACACAACAAAAGATTATATCGCAATTAAAATGAAAGAAAAAGATAATATAAAAAATAATGTACGCGAAATGGCAAATAAATTCATATGGTCAGCTTTCAAATATTACCTAAAAACAAATGATACATACATACTGTTTTCACCAATAAAATATTGGAAATCACAACATATTATTCTAAGAAAATTTGAAGAAGGACATATATGTAACAGACTAAATTTTCATGCATCTGAAGGAGGAGTAACATTAATTAGATGGACAAATATTAAAAGAAAAATAAAAATATTACCAATGACAAGTGATATTGGAAAAATAAATATATTATTTACAAAAAACGCTAATCATTCTATTTTTGATAATAAAGAAAAAGATAAAAATGGAATTGCATATCTTTTTAATTCTTCCTTTGAACCAAATTACAAAAATTGTTCTTTAAAAAATTATAGAACTAAACCAGAAATAAAAGCTAGTATACCAAATAGATGGCTAAACAAAGAAAACCTATTTAAAAGATTACCACTATTTACTTCTAATTTTTATCCACATCAAAATTATACATCAAAAAACATTATATATAAATCATCAGACGGAGGAATTGAATATCAAAAAGATAAAAATTTCTTAAATGATTGTTTTATATGGTCTTGTTTATCACAACAAAATAAATGCATTTCAAATGACGAAATCAAAAATGAATTATGTTTATGCCAAAATACAGAAGCAGATAAATTATTAAACATAGAACAACGCCATACGACACTATTAGAAAAATGGGAAGAAATACTTAAGATAGTAAAAACAACAGATGAGTATAATCCAAATTACACTTATGGATCTCATCAAATAATTAAAGAAATAAATATTAAAGTAGAAACAGGAGGATACACTAAAAAGAATAAACCAATTTTGGAGCATAAACACACAGAATTAAATTCTTTAATAAAAGATTTCAAAGAAGAATTAAAAATATTTTATGATAAATATTTAACTCCAAAGTTGTTTGAATACGAATTACTTAAATAAAACACTAAAAGCCAGCTCGAAAGAGTTGGCTTTTTTTATGTTAGCTAAAGGTATGCACTAATGAGGTCTCTATTTTTTAAAAAGCACTAAAAGCGTATAGGAGTCGTCAAAAAACAAAAAAACAAGAAACGTATACTTTTCTTGTTTTTTATAATTAAAGAAAAAAATACTTAGAAGAAATTCACCAGAAAAATGTGGGTAACTCCAGTAAACCCTTCAATAATAACGCATTTTTTTGCCCTAAGGTTTCAAAACAAAACGTCAAAGACACAAGAAAAGGAGCTGCTTTTTTTTTTACTTCTTTTTCATTGTGGTTCTTTTTGCTTTAAATTTAATTATACAACAAATATAATTACTTGCAAACTATTTTTAAAAAATCCTTTAAAATAGTTTCTTTTTTAAGTTCTCCAAATTCTTTTTTCGGAATAATCTTTATAGCTTTCTCTAATTCTTCTTCGTTAATTAAAAAACCATGATCGTGAAACAAATTCACAAGCATGGTTAAAATAACTATAAAACTCCAACCAGAACAATCCTCATTAGAGCTTAGTTTTTTTAAGATAAAAGAAATATTTTTGCCAGCTTTACGATATTTAATCGCACTAGTAGTATACATATTTAAGCAAGTAATTTATCAGCCATTGTTTTATCAGCTTTTTTAAAGCCTTTCTTTTTTAGTATTTCACTATATTCATCGGTTTCTCTGTTTTTAGTAGACATAAAAGTAGAATGAAATCCACATTTACGACATAAAAACTGAACAGTTGAAGGATATTCTGTTTCACCAAATTCAAACAAAGGAACTATTTTCCAGTCATTTTCACCACATTTCTTACAATCTTTTCTACTAACCTCTTTTTGTACATCGTGCATTAATTTTTTTCTTCTAAATTCTTGATCTTTCATATATCTTTGTTATATTTTAATACTGCGGCATCAACTTTTTTAAGTAAAGCTTTATCAGTATTTAATGTTTCAATAGCAATCTTTCTACCAACTCCAAGTTCTTTATTTTTAAAGCTAAAAGTAATACCGCTTTTCTTTATTATACCATTTTCTACGGCAATATCAAATAAATCAGAATTAACATCGATACCTTTTGCATAAAGAAGCTCTATTTTTCCTTTTCTAAAAGGTGGTGCAACCTTGTTTTTCACAGCACATAAATGCATTTCGTTTCCAATAACCTCTTCTTTTGCTCCTAGTATTTTTTTGCCTTTTCTAACCTCTAATCTTACACTCGCATAAAATCTAAGTGCTTTTCCTCCACTTGTAGTGGTTTTGTTTCCAAAATAAACTCCAATATTGTCTCTCAATTGGTTAATAAAGATGATGGTAGTTTTTGAAGTGGAAACAGATCCAGTTAACATTCTTAAAGCCTTGCTCATCATTCTAGCTTGCAAAGCAACGCTTGCTTTGTCAATCTCTCCTTCAAGTTCTGCTTTTGGAACTAGGGAAGAAACACTGTCTACAACTATTAAATCAAACTCTTTAGTTTTAACTGCATCAATAATAATATCAAAAGCTTCCTCACCAGTTTCTGGCTGAGAAATATACAAACTATCATCAATCTTAACTCCTATATCACTATAATATTCTTTCGAAAAGGAAAATTCAGCGTCAACCCATAGGACTTTTCCTTCCTTTTTTTGAACTTCAGACACAATATGTGCTGCCATGGTGCTTTTACCACTGCTTTCTAGTCCGTGGATTTCTACTATTCTACCTACTGGCATTCCTTTTCCAAAAACATAATCAAGTGTATGACACCCAGTTGAAAAAGTGTCTATATCAAGTATATCTTTAGAGTTTGACTTCATTATTGTATTTGCACCATATGATTTATTTGCCTTTTTAAGCATTTCGTCTAGACTTAATTCTTTTTTCATAGTTTTAATTTAAAATAGTTAATAAATCATCTTTGCACTCCTTTATCAGCTCTATACAATCATTTGGAGATTTTAAAAAACCTATATCAGAAGTTGGTTTGTATCTTACGTGTAAGTCATAATGAATTATTTCATCTAAAGTATCTACAGATAAAGTAAGTTTATCTTCTGGGCTAAGCCAATCCGCCCAAGTGTCTGGATTGTATCCAAGATTGTCTTTGATATATTTTTTAACCCTAACAATTGCTTCTAGTTTTTTAACTTTATCCTCTGTTTTCCTTTCTGTTTCGAAAAAATTACCTATACTGATATAGTTATCACACTCAAGGTTGTCCTTGTATATTTCCTCATGAACTTGTCCATAGGCGTTTATATAATAAAAATTATCACCTATCTCGATTTCTCCTTTTCTATTTTTTTCTGATTTTTCCATCAGAAAATCTCTAATCTCCTCTAATAATTTAATTGTCTTGTCTAATTTTTTCATAATTTTTTATTATTTAATATTAAATTAGCTAATTATTGTCTTAACTGGTTTAATGCTTCTTTGAAAACCGAGAGATCTCTCAACATCATACTTTTTAAATCCAATCCTATTTCCTACTGGAGCAGAAATTATTACTCTCTCATTGTCTATTATTCCTAAAACCTCATATAGTTCATCATCTCTATTAAAAATTGCTCCTAGTTCTAATTTTTTCATAATTTTAAACTATTTAATAATCCGAACTCCTAAAATTTGTCTTCCAAATTTTAAAGCCCTTTTTTTCTCACTTAACTTCATCGCTATATCTACAGATTGACTATACCGACTAGCTAATCGATCTATAACTCTGCATTGACCATAATGTTCTATCTCAAGAATTGTATTAAATGGAACAAAATTAGCTGCACAAACTTTTTCTCCTAATTCTAACAATTTACAAACATTTTCTCCATTAGCAGAAATGCAAGGATCTCCACTACACTGATTTATGTCCCCAGCATTATATGCGCTAATACTCCTAAAAACTACATGCTTTTTCTCAATAATTGGCTCTACCATGTTTTTCTTCTCTACTCCCTTATAAACTACCCATTCCTGACTTGAAAGACTTTCTATTTCCGTATATGCGTTCAACGTAACTACATATAAGAAGGCAATGTAAAAAATAGCTATCCAGCCCATGTACAAAATCCTCATAACTTTAATTTTAATTAATTATACATTCACTATACAGTATTACTTGACACTTGTCAAGCCCTCCTTAGAATTCATAAAAATCATTAAATATAGCGTCTTCAAATCTACCGTCTATAAAATATATTACTCTACCACATTCTGGATAACCTCTTCCTTTTTGAAGATAAAGCGATGTTTCAAATCTATCTATTCCTGTAGCATCTTCTTTCTGATTTCTTTCAACTTTGACTATTCTATCAGCACCATCGGCTATTTTTCCACTACCTGCTAATTCGTCCATTCCATAATCCTTACCGCTAGATTTTTTTCTATAATGATGAATTAGTATAACTGGTATCCCAGTATCTGATGTAAAGCTCAATATTCCTTCAACTATTCTTTTCTGCCTCTCAATATCGCTTTGATTCGATTCGTTCGTTATTAAATCTAAATTGTCTATAAAAACTAAATCAGTCCCTTCTTCATCTCTTATAATCGCCTCTAGAACATTCCATGTTTTATTTTTTACATTTCTAAGTCCTTTAAATACAAGTTTTTCAACAGACTTTAGCTCTTTTATTCTTTTGTCGTACAACTTCTTTTTATCCTTTGGTATACTATAATCATATTCCTCTTCTATCGTTATTTTTGAATACTTTCTAGCAAAATCATCTAATATTTCACTCTCATTCATCTCCAGTGACATATAAATTGTTTTATGCCCTAATTCAGCATTCTTTATCGCCATATCGAAAGAATAAGTAGTCTTACCAGATCCTCTAGATGCTCCCATGATGATAAAATTAGATGGTTTAATTATAGCAAAACTAACATCTAATTGTCTTGTTCCCCATGTAAATCGTTTCTCTTTTTTCATTATGTCTAACTTTACAGGCTTTTCTTTTTTAACTTTTTCAACTATTTCTTGTGTTTCAATCTCTTTTCTTGTTTGAATATTAAATCTATTACAAATCCACCTATAAGCTTCCTTATTGTTTATACCTAAAGTATTTGCAACTACTGTTATTTTATTGCCTTTTTGGGTTAGCGTTGAAGAGCCTCCGTTAGCTATATATTGCCCGTCTCCATCTCTTCCTACGAAGACTCCTCTTTTTCCATCTTGATTAATAACTCTTCCTATACTGTCAAATTCTATTCTTTGTCCAATTTCAGCCATTACAGCGACGTAAATGTCTTTAATGTCCAGATTGTCGATTCCGTTGCTAAAAGTGTTCAGGGGCATAGATTTTTGCCCTGTGCGAGGTTCTGAGTAAGGAAACTTGGTCAACAATTCTTTGTACGAATATTTTTTCATACTTCCCTTTGAAAGAGTGCACAAAAACTTGTCATCTCCTTTGCAATGAAAATATCCAGGAGCCCTCATTATTCTGGCTAAATCTTTAACTTTGTCCCCAGCACTTCCCAGTAATATTGAAAAGTCAATAACACCGAGCAATATTCTTTTGTATGTTTCCGCATTTTTTACATCTTTATCTTCAAGCTCCCAGTACGGATGTAATCCATTTTTTGTCTCGATTGTAAAAGTCGGCTCACAATGTTCTTTCAAGTCCTTTATTGCTTGTAGTTTTAGCTCTGAAACATCTTTTTTCTCACCTTCTTTTTTAAAATCAAAATCACAATAAATATAATTAAGTTCTTGGATGAGTTCATTTCCCCTTCTGTTTCCTTTCATTATATTTACGGTTTGAAAAATTCCGTAACCTTCGTCATTAAATGTTTTTAATTGTGCGGTATCTATAAACTCAAAAACTCTAGTTTCTTTGCACTTTTTATTTTCAGGAATTGCAACATAAATTCTCATATTTTTATTTTAAATTTAATTACTACTTTTTCTCTTCTCTCTCAATTAATACCGATAATAAATGAGCTGCTTTTTTTAAATCCTCTACCCCATTTTTAACTTTATATCTACAAATATACTTGATAATTGCACCTTCTACAAATGGAATATTATTTTCCATAAAAAATACCAATGGTTGGATTTTCATATCTTTGTAATGATTACCACCAATTTGAATTTCTAATGCTTTTGATTTTTTTTTCATATAAATTTATTACTTATTAGCTAATATTAGTTATTTATAGATATGTTCTTTGCCTTTATATTTCTAAAACCTCACACAAGCCTCTCTAAACGATTTTAATGCCTTAGTGGATAACTTATACCTTTTTTGCTTTTAAATCTAACCAGTATGGCAAATTTTAACACAGGAGAGATTATAGATGTCGTTTGTTTGTGTTAAATTAGACTCCCCATGCTACTAGGCATATCTGGAACTATTTCTTTAAAAAAGGTTTCAGGTTGCATTCCAACTCCTCCACCGATTAATCTTGTGAGATCAGATGATATTTTTCCTCTGATGGCGCTATTTTCAATTTCTGGGTCATTATAATATTCAAGCGCTTTGTCATGGAGTTTCTGTTTAATTTGGTCTGTTGTTAGAGTTTTTGTATCGTCTTCAACTTCTTCGTCTTCCCATCTTCTCTGATTTAGCCAAGTTGAAGGATGAACTATAAATCGTTTTTCACCTCGCTTAAGATGATCTGTAATATCTTTGCTTGCGATAAATTTGTGAACTGCCTTGCATATATATATTTTATCTTCTTTTTTGAGTTTGTTAAAAATTTTCCTAGCTACTGCTTTCGATCTTTTAACTGGATAGAATTTGTAAAACCCTTCTTCAAAATCCGTGTTCACTGCTTGTTGTTTTCGGAAAAGCTCTCTTCTAAACTCATTAGCAACCTCTATCAATTCTTTTGAAACCGTTCTCTCCCTAGAAGCTATGGCTTCTGGCGTATCTGGTTTTCCAAATCCTTGCCTGGTGTCTTTTTCCGTTGTTGGTCTTATTCTTAATCTTCCGTATTCATCACAAATGCTATCTTTCGGAAGATCTGCCATTTCGCCGAGATTATCTTTCTTTTCTTTTTTCGGAACTTTTTCTTTTCTTTTAACATCGTTCGATTTAGGTTTGGAATTAGAAATTTCTTTCTTTTCTTTTTTCGGAACTTTTTCTTTTCTTTTAACATCGTTCGATTTGATGTGGGGATCAGAATTAGAGTTTTTAATAGTGGATAGATTTTCATTACCTTTATGGGTGTCAAGTGAGCATATATGTGTTATCTCTTTGTTATCTAATTTGTTATCTAAATGAACAGCTCCCTTTTGGGTTTGTTCATCAGCTCCCTTTTGGGTCTGTTCATCAGCTCCCTTTTGGGTCTGATGTCTTTGGGACCCTGAAGAGAAGATATTACGATGTATTCTTCCAAAAACTCTTTTTTCTTCTATGTAGCCTAATTCTTTTAGTCTTCTACATGAAGCTTGAAACGCTTTTTTACGTATTCCACAAATTTTCATTAATTCGCTTGATTTTTTCCAACATGTTTTATAACACGCAATTTCGGCATACAATATTTTATCTACTGGTTTTAGAGCTGTGTTTTCAATAATATAATAAGGAATCCAGACACCAGTAAATTCTTTTTTTTGTTCTTCGTTTTTATTTTTCATAGAGTTATATTGTATTAATTAAAATGTAAGATGTTCAAAACTACTAATATCTATTTCTTCTCCGTCTGTATATGAATCAGGTAATGCTTTATTTCTAAAGATAAAACCTCCGTCAATTAGTATTTCAATAGATTCTGATATTTCTTTCCTTTTTAGATATGGCAATTGTCTCTTGAGCGCAAAAACAAATATATCTGTGTAGGCGTAATTTTTACCGTTTTCATGCTTAATGTAATCATATTTTGATTTATTATTACGTTCCATCCAATTCAACATTGTATGATGAACTATTGCTGTTTTTACACCTAGGCAAATAGCCATTTTTGTATAAAAACAATGTACTTCTGTAAAATTTTCTTTCATAAGCTTAAATCTTAGTTAATAAAAAAACTGCTCAAAATTTTGGCTTTAACTACCCCCTCTCACAAAGATAGTTAAATTGGCAAACGAAATTGCCTGCCAAAATTTTAAACAGTTTATTCGTGAGAGGTATTTAATTGTTAATAAAACAATTATAGCATGTACACTAAAAACATACAATACTAATTTTTTCATAGTTTAGAATTAATTCTTATTACTGTCTATAAAATAGATGTTGATACAAATAAAATAGTCATTAATAAAATAAATATAGCCCCTTGATCATTCCCTGTTATACTAAGTATAAAAGAACATGCTATTATAATTGTAATTGATGTATATAATTTTTTCATAGTTATATTTTTAGTTAATAAAAAAGCCATCTAAATTATTTACATCTCCAAACCGACCAAAGTTTTAGAAATTTTACATCCCACCAGAGATGTAAATAATTTAAATGGCTTAATTTGGTCGATTTTTTTGGCGGGTATTTCAAACTGTTAATAGAACTATTATAGCATATTAAAGAAATTTATACGACCCTAAAACAACCTATCTAAACTCTCCTTAATATCTATCCCATCAATCTCATCTCCTATAACATCCCACCCCATTACTTTTTCCCTCGCAAAAAGTTCGATACGTTGCAGATCTCCAAAAAGAAGTTCTATCCTCTTTCTAACCTCTAGTGGTTTTTTTGAATGCTTTCCTCTCTCAGCCTCTACAAACTGCCTCACGGAGTTATTTTTTTTATATTTAGTCATAGCACCCTTTGTTCCAAATAAACATACTTCAGTACTTTTTAATGTCCACGGAGCTACATTCATACAATTGTTTCCATTTACGGTCTTTTTAAGCCATACAAAAGCTATTGTTTTATATTTAAAACCCCAACTTTCCATAACTTCAATTCCTTCTTTTAAATGGCTATCTGTAACCCACATAAAACAACAAGCATCTTCGTCTATTATTTTTTCTACTGACAACTTTTTTAAATCTTTAGTAGTAATTGTTTTGTAATGTTCGCTAAGTTTTTTAATTTCAGTTCCAGTCGAATTGTTAACGGCTGACTTACTGCTATAATTCCAAGCTGGATCTGCATATACTATTTTATATTTTTTCATAGTTTTATATTACTTTATTAAAACCGATTAAAATCACTTTCTTCTTTTGTTTTTTTAAACTCCCCAAATTTGCTTTCAAGTAGGTCGTAAGAATATTTTTTATCACTCTCGAATATTACTGGACTCGTAAAGTTACCACCTGGATACCTTTCGTCAAGAAAATTTTCAGCTCTTATATACCCATCGGGGGTATGAAAAATACTTTTACCACCAATCTCACCTGCGTAAAAAGCTATTTTCTCCATGATACTTTTATACCTCTCTATTTCAAATACATCTTTATTTTCAAGTTCCCATAAAACATTTATACCCATTGCATCTTCTATTATTCTAGTGGGCTCACAAAAAGATATAAATTCATTCATAGCTTCTATTTTTTTATCTACATCACCTTCAAGGTTATAATTACAGAAAACATATTTTAACTCCTGTATGTATTGCGTTCCACATTTCACTCCTATCATGGGGTTTACGACTTGAAAAATGCCTATGCCCTTACTATTAATTTCCTTGAATTTTTTCTCGTCATAGAACGGATAATGAATATTGTAGTTTGTGTTGTCATTTAATAATGTTTTGTAATGAAATCTCATATAATATTTACTTTACTTAATAAAATAACCTTCCCCCGAAATGGGGAAGGTTATAAATGTATTTCCTAATCCCAAGTTATGATACTATATATCATAACTTGATGATTGTCAAGTACTTATTTGTTGTATTTACTAGTTGGAGCTTTATATACGCTATTTACTTGAGATTTAAGTCCTTTCATGTTTGTTATGAAGATTCTAGGATCGATAGCGATAGTTCCTCTCCAAAATTTTTGTTCAGCATCTCTTAAATCCTCTGAGTTTTCAAAATTAAAATATCCAACTGGATTACTCCTAGCTCCTTCAACTTGGAAATCTACTCCACTTAATTTAAAACCGAGAGTCATTAATGTAGCGGCGAGATATAGGTCTCGTGTTGTGTACAAATCATCTTCATTTTTCATAAATATAATATTATTTAATAATTCTAACATTTATTATATCACAATATTTAAAAAGATTAAATACTTGACAGTTACAAAGTTCTTTGATAATATGATTGTTGAGCATTAATATTAATTAAAACGAAATGAAATGGAAAAAGAATACATGACACTAAAGGAGATCGCTGTTGAAATGAAATTAAATAAATCTACGCTACATTATTATATATCGAAGGGATTAATAACACATGAATGGGAAGCAGCTGGGGTTTATTTTTTTAAAAAAGACATCGTGTCTAGAGTTGAAAAGATTAGAGAATTACAAAAAGGAGGTTTACGACTTAATGAAATAAAGGGGAAATTATAAATAATCGTATCATGGTGACCATAGTTCAATGGTTAGAGCATCGGTTTGTGGTGCCGAGGATTTGGGTTCAATTCCCAGTGGTTACCCTAAAAAGTTATAAAACTAAGTAAAATATGAATATGAGGATAATTAAACAGGTTAATGGTGTGTTTTTATACGCATTTATTTTTGACTTTGACCAAAAATTGATTGTATTGTGCAAAGAAATAAAGAGTGTATTTGGTGCAAAGCAATTAATGTGGAAAGATAAAGCATGGCGTTTTAGCAACTTAGCCATAGCTCTTGAGTTACAAAAAAGAGTTTCGTCTATAGGGTTAGATGTTAGTATGTATGAAGATCTCATTGTTCACGAGGAGAAAGAAAGGAAAAAACAAGAGAGGTTACAGAAAATACGAGAACTCAAGACAAAAACAGATACAGATTTAAAAATAAACGGGATCAAAGGGGAGTTGTACCCCTACCAGAAAATAGGGGTCGAGTTTTTTATGAATAATGAGGGTAAGGCTATTCTTGCGGACGAGCCTGGGACAGGCAAAGAGCATTTTTATAAAACACTAGTCGCAACCCCTGTTGGATGGTCTGAAATAGGTAAATTAAAAGTGGGTGATTATGTAATTGGTAGAAATGGAGATAAAACAAAAGTTATAGGGGTGTACCCACAGGGGGTAAAAGATTTATATAGATTTACACTTACAGACGGATCCTCTTGCTTGTGTGGATTGGAACATTTATGGAATGTGAAAAGTGATAACGATATGACACGCAAAAAAGACTGGAAAACAATTTCTACTAAGGAATTACTAAAAAGAGCTTTGACGAAAAAAAACGGAGAAGCGTGCTACGTAATACCTTTTGCAGAGCCAGTAAATTTTGAAGAAAAAAAACTTCTTATTAAACCATATACCTTAGGGT
>JAOZSG010000001.1:19405-38920 GCA_029939785.1 Fidelibacterota bacterium
AGGCACTTATTGGGGATGGAGCACTAACTGGTACCTCTATTTATATTTCAATACCAGACAATAAAACACATGTTATAGATAGAATTAAAAAAGAATATCCGTTATATTCTTATAATATCTCTCCTCCTAATAAAAAATATCCAACAATGTGTCCACGAGTATCTTTGACTAATAATCCAATAAAACCAAAAAACCAGATAAAACAAGACATAATAAAACTGGGATTAAATGTAAGATCACCAGAGAGATTTATACCAGAAGAATATAAATGTGGATCAGTTGATCAGAGACTAGCCTTATTGAGAGGATTAATGGACACAGACGGAGCTGCTGGGAAAAATAGAATTTCTTACAGTACAATGTCTTATCAATTAGCAGAAGATGTTGTATATCTAGTGAGATCGTTAAGAGGGGAGTCAAACATTAGAACATATGACAGAACGAAAGAAGGAAAAGGAATAGAACACCATGTCAATGTTAAATTAGATGTTTTTTGTCCATTCTCAGATAATAGCTATAAAAAAGAACAATGGTGGAAAGCTACAAATAGAGGAAAATATGGAAGAAGAATTAAAAGTATTGAATATGAAAAGAGTGGGGAAGCTGTTTGTATTGCAGTTGATGCAGTTGATAATTTATATGTCGTAGAAGATTTTATAGTTACTCATAACACGATCCAATCTTTAGCTTATATTACACACACGAAACAAGTTAAATCTTTAGTAATATCTCCTGCAAGTGTAAAATATAACTGGGAAGCAGAAGTGAAGAAATGGACAAAATTAAAAGCTTTTGTAATAGATGCAAAAGAAGGTATAACTGACGAAGAATGGAATAACGCTGATGTAATAATTATAAACTACGATATATTAAAAAAGTATTTTGATTTCTTAATTAATAAAAGAATAGATTGTTGTGTTTGTGACGAATGTCATTTAATGAAAAA
Organism: Fidelibacterota bacterium; assembly: GCA_029939785.1. Lineage (GTDB taxonomy): Bacteria > Fidelibacterota > UBA2242 > UBA2242 > JAFGTP01 > JAOZSG01. The sequence continues at coordinate 20,352 of JAOZSG010000001.1, forward strand.
CGCTGGAGCCGCTAGAACAAAGGCAGCTATGGCTATAGCTAGAAAATCAGAGTCATTACTAATGTTAAGCGCTACACCTTTAATGAACAGGACTATTGAGCTTTATACAGCTTTAAATTTAATGGACCCAGAAAAATGGAATGATTGGTATTCTTACACAAAAAGATATTGTAATGGTCATATGGGGCAATGGGGGTATGAATGTAAAGGTTCTAGCAATTTAGATGAATTAAAGCAAAATATTGATCAGTATTTTTTAAGAAGGAGAAAAAAAGATGTTTTGAAGGATTTACCAGAAAAAATATATATAAAAATACCAGTTAAACTTGATAGTAAAACACAGAACGAATATAATATATTAGAAGAAAATTTGATAGAATATTTAAGGGATGTTAAAAAGAAGAAAAATAGAGAAATAGCTAAAAGTTTGCAGGCGGAGAAACTAATTAAAATAGGAGAATTGAGACAGTTAACTACAAAGGGAAAGATAAGAGCCGCAAAGGAGTTGATTGATAGTATTTTAGAGAGTGGTGAAAAAGCTGTTATTTTTTCCGTGTACAATGAGCCGATAACTGAACTGTATGAATCGTATAAAGATGTTTCAGTTATTCTCACAGGGAAACAAAGTTCTTCAGAGAAAAATATTGCTGCTAATACATTTCAATCTGATCCAAAGAAAAAATTGTTTTTAGGTGGTTTAAAAAGTGCTGGTGTAGGAATTACCCTAACAGCTGCTACGAATGTTATTTTCTTAGATTTTTCATGGATTCCAGCAGACCATATACAGGGAGAGGACAGGATTCATAGGATTGGGAGTGAATCTAATAGTGTAAATATTTATCAATTTTTCTCCAAGGATACTATAGATGAATACATGGTTGGATTGCTAGCTGAAAAAAGAAAAATATTTGACAAGCTTATAGATGGTGTAGATACTGACAAGGTTGATTCTGGGAATATGTTTGGAGACATCATGAAACACCTTGAAAACAAAGGGACTTGACAACTGTAAAGTTATTTGCTATGATGTATTTAGTTCATTGAAAATTCAACTTGTCACTTTAACCCCTTGCTCAAGTAAGGGTATTTATTATAGCTCCTTAATCTTAATTGATTTGGGGGTTAAGGTGACAAGAGTATTACCATTTCTACCCCCTACTTAATAGTAGGGATTTGTTGTCCCTTCTCTAGTCTTAATTGATTAGGGGGCAGAGATGGTAAGAGTTAATTAAGTAATATATGAATATGAAAGAAGAAGAGTATTTAGAGAGAAAAAAAAAGGAAGACGAAAAGGTAAGAAAACAAAATCTCGCTGTCGAAGAAGATCTTGAAGCTAATAGGGGACTGCTTGAGATGGTTGCTAGACGAAATAAAGAGACAGAGAGGGAGAACGAATTACTATTAGATGTTAGCAAGAGTGCTAATAAGGATTTTTTAGAAAATGTGACAGCGGAAGAAGGGTTACTTCAACTTGTAGAAAAAATAGTTAAGGATATGAAAAACTTTTTATATTTTCCGTTCTTAACAGTTTCTGTTGTTATTGATAGAGATGTAAATAGTGATTCTATTTTTTCAGTTAAGTATTCTGATGTGTACAAACAATTAGAATTGACTGTGCACTCAAAAGCTTTAGAGATTTATACAAATAGAAAAGAGGAAGAAATTGCTAATTATCTAGTGCATGAGTTATCACATATCTACACTATTCCATTGCTCGATTTGGCAATGGACAGATTCGCCACTAAAAAAGAAATTATAGAGGCAGGTGAAAGACTAACGGAGGTTATAGCATGGCACGTAAGGAGATATGGTATTTATGGAGGTGTGGGTGAGATAGAAACAAAATTAATAGTAAATAAATAATATAACATATATATAATTTGCGAATTATACGTATGTAAGAAAAATTATGAGTATTTTTAACGAGGAAAACAAAATGAAACATCCTCACTTTCAAACAATTACTATAGGTGATTCGCTTGAAGGAACTTATGTAAAAAAGAGAATTATTCCAAACACTAATAAACCAGGGGAAATGCAAAATTTGTACATAATTAAAAAAACTGACGGAGAATTTATGGATGTTTATGGAAAACCTGGAATCGATGCGCAAATGGAAGATGTTACATTGGGGCAAATTGTTGGATTTAAATATACAGCAGAGAATCCATCAGCAAATCCAAAATTTAATCCAACTAAAGTGGTAGATGTTTTTTCAAACAAAGAGACAGTTGATCAAGTTTGGGTGGATGCCAATAAAGATCTTATCGAAGCCGAGGCTATTTCTCAATCAACTCCAGTTCCAGCTTCAGTTTCAACTCCAACTCCAGCTCCAGTTTCAGGAATTAGTTTCGTGGATGTAAACACTCCAGTTACTCCAGACTTAGGGCCAGTTGGAAGTGTAGAGGCTACTATAGCAGCGAAAACAACTGAAGAATTATTCCCTTCAACTGATACAGTTACACCAACTACTACTCCTCCTACTCAAGAAGAAGCAATTGCTGAAATCAATAAAATAGCAACTGATAAACTAGGAGCGACTACTCCAGAGGAAGTTAAAACAAAAGCTATGGAGGCAACTGGTTTAGCATTTATCCCTAGTAATGTAAACAACATATTAGTTGAATTAAAGAAACTTTAAACTTTAAACTTTAAGATTGGGTAGTAAATCATTTGGCTTGCTACCCATTATTTATATATGAGTAAAATAGGAATAATAGGGGATTTACATTTCAGGGAAACCCTACCATATTCAGAATATGTTGAAGACGGAAGAGTTGCAGAAGAGAAAGAGGTTTTAGACTTTATTGTCAAAACTCTCGAAGATTGTGACGAGATAGTTATTTTAGGAGATGTTTTTGATAAAAAAAACAATCCAAGCAAAGTTATAACAAAAGTTGTGAGTTTTATAAAAAGGTTTGATGGAAAAAAGGTTTATATCATAAGCGGTAACCATGAGTCCACCGCTGACGGAAAATCAGCCTTGGACTTTTTACGAAAAATAAATAATCCAAACTGGAATATTGTAACTAACAAAATAGAGGTTATAGGAGATATGACTTTCTTGCCGTACATGACTAAGCCAGAACTTGAAGTAGATGACGATACCGCAGGCACAAAAAAAATAATGAAGGAACTGAAAAAAAATAAAATGCTTTTTCTTCATCACGCTATTTCTGATTCAATGGCAAGATCAATTTCTACAAATATTTTTAATGAAGTTGTTTTACCTAAAACTGGATTAGAGAAAAAGTTTGATTTAGTGGTAGGTGGACATATACATACACCACAAGTTCTAACTGGTGGAAAGACGATCATAGCTGGAAGTGTTTTTAATGTAGAGGCTAATGAGAAGAAAAAAATTATACTAAAGATAGATAAAAAAACACTAAAAGCGACGGATTATGATTTACCTGGAATAAGTATTCATAGACTAGAAAATCCATCTGCATCAGACTTTAAAAAAATAGATAAAAATGATATTGTTAGAGTAGTTATAAATGACCCAAAAATGAAAGGTAATTTAGCTCCTGTAAAAAAAGAATTGGAGAGAATTGAGATGAATACTATATTGGAACAATATCCAAAAACTAGAAAAAAAACACACGCAAAAGGTGATTTACTAAATTTGAGTGTTAAGGATTTATTAAAAATTTATGCCAAAGAGAGAAAGGTTGACGAGAAGAAACTTTTTTCTGCATTGGAATTAATATAGCATGAAAACAGATAAAGAATTAATAGATAAATTATTCAATGAAATGGGTGAGTTAAGTGAAAAACTAGAGAGTAAAAAAGTTAAATATTCGATTGAAACAACTGTAGAGTCTATAGGAGAAGGAACTCCTGTAGAAAGGGCTATAAAAGGATTATTGTTGAGTCTACATTGTTTAGATGTTATTAAAATTAAATAAAAAATATGTTTATAGGGATAGACTTGTCACTTACGGGAACTGGTGTCGTATATTTAAATAAAGATAAAGATGAACGAAAACTTATAAAATCTAGTCCACCAAAAATAAAAACACCTACTACGGAATTGGAAAGATTAATGGTAATAAGAAACAAAATAACAATAACAAAAGAAGCTAAGTTAGTAGCAATTGAAGGAATAGCTTTTATGTCCAGAAATTCTACTTCAACATCACAATTATCAGCAATTAATTACATGGTTAGAGAAAAACTTTATAATCTAGGGGTTCCATTTGTGATAGTGGCTCCTACTTCACTAAAAAAGTTCGTAACAGGAAAAGGAAATGCAGGTAAAGACATAGTAATGCTAGAGGCTTATAAAAGATGGAATGTATCAATTACTGATAATAATATTTGCGATGCGTATGGATTAGCAAAAATAGCAGAGGCGTTAACAATTAAAACAAAACTTATAAAACCTCAAGAAGATGTTTTAAAAGTTTTAAAAGTACAAATATGAAAGCATCAGACCAACAAGAATCAAAATTGATCAAAGTTATATTGCCTGGAGTTTGTCCTCATTGTGACAAAAAAATTCTAACAGCAATAAAAAGTTTTACACCAACTATAGAATGGACTCTAAAAGAAAGTGCTTCTGTAGATGCTAAAAACAAAGTAATCGAGAGTATAGAAAAAAGTAAATTACCAGTAGCCGAAAAAAAACAAGCTATGGCATGGATCGAAGGAGATGAGGTTATATTTGGACCAGACGACGTAGAGCCAGTTTTAAAACAAATTATAAAATAAAATATGTTAACTTTAAAAAAGCTACAAATAAATAATTTTATTTCACACGGTAAAACAGAAATAGATTTCTCGGATAATGAAAAATTACTACTAGACGGAAAGAGTGGTTCTGGAAAAAGCAGTATAGTAGAAGCTATTATTTGGGTGTTGTACGGCAAGGGAAGGTCAGACAGTAACTCTAGCTTAGTAAAGAGCGGAGAGAACGCTACACGGGTAGTTTTAACGATGGTAGACGGTGAAGAGGCTCATAGGGTGGAACGTGGAATAACTGCTTCTGGAGGAAATACTCTAAAAGTGTTTTCTGGTGAGAATGGAAAGCCTTTAAAACTTATCAAGGAAACTGGATTAAAAGCTGTTCAACTTTACTTAGAGAAAAAAATATTGAAATCGTCATACCTATTATTCATAAACTCGATAGCATATCCACAGGATAACACTAATAATTTTGTAAAACAAAATACTATAAAGAGAAAAGAAATTTTGTTAGATATGATTAATACTGATATTTATGATAATTACTTGGTGGACATTAAAAAGACTTTGGGTGAAATAAGTGGATCTCTTCCATTTTTAGAGAAGTCTATAGAACATGGGAAAAGTAATAAAATAAATTTAACTGAAGAAATAAAAAAAGAGGATAAAATTAGTAAGTATTTAGAAGGATCAAAAGTTAAAGTAAAAAACATCAAAGATGAACTTAAAAAAGAAGAAAAGGAAATAACAATATTGGAGGTAGAAGAGGAAAACAGGGCCAGCATAAACTCTTTATTACAAGAGAAAAAAGATGAACTAAAAACACTCGAAGAGTCATTAAGTGTAGATAATCAAAAACTGATAAATCTTTCAATTAATGCATTAAAAGAAGATAATGAAGAAGAAAATAAGATTGAGATCGAAAAACTTAAAAAGGAATCTGAAGAAATAATTGTTTTTTCTGAAAAAATTACCAAGTGGAACAAGGAGTATAATGACTTAATGCAACAACGACCTACTGCTGGAAATTTCGACGAAGACAAGAAAGAGATAAATAGGCAAATGATTGCATTGCTAAGTAAAAAAATAGAACTTTGTCCAGAGATAAATAAGGAGTGCCCTATTATTGCGAAAGAGAGAGATATTAGAGTAGAGGAGTTTACTGAAAGATTGGAAAAAGTTTCTAGTGATCAAAATGATTACTTAAAAACTTTTGATTACTTTTCTAATAATAGAATAGCACTAGAAAAGACGAAGCCACAAGAAGTGGTAGGTGATATTATCGCTTTTACTTCAGAGATAAATAGATTAGAAAAAGAAAACAATGAAATAGCGTGGAATAAAAAAGAAGGAGAAAATAATAAGAAATTATTAGAGGAAAAAATAAATGGAGATTCCTTAAAAGTAGAGGCTATTAAAGTAGTTATCTCAGATTTGGAAGAAAAGGTTCTCGTTTCTAATAGTCTAAAGATTTCTATTAAAAAAGAAGCTATTCTAGATCTAAACAATAAATTAACATCTGAAGAAAGTTTGTTGTTTTCTTATAGCGTGGAATTATCCGAAATAGAAAAAGCAAAAAAAGAACTAGTCGAAATAACAAAAACGATCAAAAAAGAAGAAACGGAATTGAAAAAAATTGTAGTAGACACAGAAAACTTAAAGTTATTAAAAGACGCTTTCAGCAACACTGGTATAAAGGCTATTATTATTGATTATGTAATCCCGAAACTTGAAGAAAGGATTAATAGCATTTTAAGTATGTTGTCAGACTTTACGGTAAGTTTAGACACTCAAAGAGATGGTGCTGGCGAAGGGGTTGTAAAAGAAGGATTGTTTATCAATATCTATGATCAAACTGGACATTGTTATGATTTTGCAAATTATAGTGGTGGAGAAAAGTTAAAAATAATAGTTGCCATATCTGAAGCTTTATCAGAACTTCAAAACATAGGATTCAGATTAATTGATGAACTATTTATAGGATTAGATGATGACAGCACTGAAAAATTTGCAGATGTCATGGAAAAACTTCATGATAGATTTAATCAAACTTTGTGTATTTCACATCTAAGAAATATTAAAGATTTGTTTGAGTCAGTTATTACGGTAAAAAAAGAAAAAGAAACTTCAATAGTGAGTAGGAGTTAGTACTTTAACTTTAACAAATAAAACTATATTGATATGAAAAAAATTACAAAAGAACAAATAAAAGATCTTAAAAAGAATTTTATTTTACTTAAAAAGATTGAACTAGAATCAGAAAACTTTAAAATTAATTCTACTGGTTGGGAAAGAGTTATTGATAATCAAAAGGATATATTAATAAACAAAAAAGGAGATGTTAAAGAAATTGTAGGAGGTAAATATGACGGAGAGCAATTGTTTACATGGAGAGCTGCTATGAGAGAAACAAAGAAAGTAGAAAAAAGAATACCTACCGACGAAGAATTTAGATGTGTTGATGATGACGATTTAAAAAAGAGTCCACCTGTTGGATACAGGGATGCTAATAATTTCTATTCTTGCGAGTCATTACTCTCATTTTTATGGACATCAACCAAAAACAAAACTGGTAACTGGAAAAGATATTTACACTTTGAAAAAAATAAAAACAAATTAGACATAAGTAGATATATGGGATCAGAAGAATATGGATTGTCAGTGAGATGTATTAAGAAATAAGAAACAAGAAAAAAGGGCTTGACAAGTGTAAAGTTATTTGCTATTATATTATTAAGAATAAGATGAACTGGTATATTTGTTGAGGTACGGCTTTCAGAGATATAGGAGTTTGATTGTACTCTCAAACTTTTATATCGGTTCTACGTTATTCTAATTAATAAAAGATTAATTGTCACTCTACCCCCCTCGTATTAACAAGAGGGGAATATACACAACTCCTAAATCTTGATTTAGGGGGTAGGTTGATAATTCCATGTTAAGCTAGCGAAAGTATGGACTTGAAACATGAGAAGGTGAATAGTTTAATTAATTCGTTGGCGGAAAAAAATCGCCCCTTTTTCAATTTAATATGATCAAAGCTTAAAGACAGATAAATAAACTATATTTAAAACTCGCAATAAATTGATTTACACGTGCTGCCTTATATGCTAAGAAAAAATTAAAGAGTTAAAGGGGGACTAGTCTAAAATTTAAAAATAACAAAAGTATGAGCAACTACTACATATCAAACTGCTGTAAGGCACAAGTATTAGAGATAACAAACGAGGAAGAAGGGTTCAATTCCCTAATGTATAGTGGCGAGAGTAATTAATTAAACAGAGAAAGATGTCATAAATTGTTTTTTAAACTACCGATACCTTGTAAAAAAGCTGGTAGCACCAGTATGAGCCGAATTAACGGATGATGGTATCGCCGCCGATATATAATAAAAACACATTGCTTAAGGTGTGGTAGCGAAGAGTGAGATAGATGTGCAGTCTCATTGATAACTATGGGAAGATATATTTAAGGGAATAGTTAATCTATAAAAAGAGGTATTATTACACCTGCAGGTATCGGGTGTTTAGAAAATAATAATTAATTCATGACCAAAAACTAGTTAGGCTGGAGCCAATTCAATTATGAATAAGGGTTCAATTCCCTAATGTATAGTGGCGAGAGTAATTAAGGATTGTTAGTTAAACAGAGCAGGAGGCGGACTGTGAGCCGTCTATGGCGATAAGCAATATGAGGGCGTAATGACGATTACCAACCTCGGTCATGTTGTGAATTCAAAAGAGGATAGCTTCCTGTAGGTCAAACCCTACCCTTCTCTGTTTAGTCGATAATAAAAAAAGAGGATAAAATGACTAAGTACAAAAAAAGTAGAAGTTGAAATTATGGTAAGAAAGACAACAGGGTATGTACATGTCCTAAATGTGGACAAAAAACCTTTAATACTAATGTAGTGTATAGATGTTATTTAGATGGATTGTTTATCAATAAGTTGTAAAAGAGTTAAACCACTTACTCTAAAAAAAGGATGGAACAAATTATTAATTCAAATTTATGATAAAAATAAAAGCATACGACAAATATAATAAACAATGGATATATATTATATTAGGAGAGGAGGATGAAACGCACTACACAGAAGATTATTCAAATAATAATGGAGTATGGCATAAACAAATTATTTGCTTTCAATCTGTGGAAGGAGATAAGGATAATTGTAATGTTAAGCGTTGGTCAGACTTGGAGAAGTTTGAGATTATTAAGTAATATATAAATATGAAAAACCAATATCAAAGACTATCAGAAAAAGTAAAAGGAGATATAATAAGCAAGGCTATAAAAATAGCCAATGAAGAACAAGCTGAATATATGAACACATTTAAAGAATATTACGATAAGAAGTTTAAAAAAACAGAAAACGAGAAGAGGTTGATGTTTTTGGAATATGTTGTTAATCACGAAGTTGAAGTTATACTTAGAAAAAGAAAAGATAAAGAAAGAGATGATTTAATAACCAGTGATTGCAGTGATTTATTTGAAGAGCTATGGAAGAAGACTTGTAAATTATTTGAAAAAACAGTCGATAAGAAGTTTGAGGAAGATGTTATTTTCTCAGGAGAAAGAACTGGAGGGGAAAACTTTAAAATATATTTAGAGCTTATGTTAAGAGCTTTGAATGGAGAGGTGGTTTCTTTTCGGAGTACAAAAGGTAATGTTGTTATGATGAGCGATAAAAAATATAAAGAATTGTTAAAGCTAAAAACTAATTTTAAGTGATATGAAAAAAATAAAACCTATATCAATTATATATATTACAATAAATAAAGATATGATAGAGAATGAGGTTAGGGATTTCGTTATAACTCTTTTCCTAGAAGATATAAGTGATGAATACTTAAAAGAAATAGGTGATAATGGTGAAAATATTTATTGTTATAAAGGAAACGGTGAAAGATTGCCAATAGAATTTTTTATAGATAAGGAAAATAAATCACTTGGTTGTATATATGTAAAATATTTAGGTATATTATCTGATGTTATAGATAAAAAGTTTAGAATAAAAATATTCCCACTGGATAAGATAAATGATCTACATAAAGACGAAGAATATAATAAAATAGCTGTTTGGAGTGATTATGTCTTTCCTAACGGCTTAGAATAATTTTAAGTGATATGAAAAATAAAGAATTAAAAAAAATATATCGAAAAAGAGTGTTTGAATGTTATTCAATGATGATTATAGGAATAATAAATCTTGTATTAGCTTGTATTAAAGCACCTTTATTATCAGTTGAACATACATTTTTATGGCTTATATGGCTTTTTGTAGGTGGCATAGGGCTTTCTATGACTGGAGCATTAGGCTACATGGTGTTTACAAATAACTATGAACGAGTATTGTTTTCTGAAAATAATAAATAAAAAAATATGATATGTAATATATGTGGAGAAGATAAGTGTAGTGAAGGGAATAATGTTTGTAGAGATTGTTCTACTTCTGGAGAAGAATATAGTCAAAGTTAAAAATTAATTTTAAGTGATATGAAAAAAGACTTTACCAAATGTCCAGACAAATGCAATTTAAGAGACTATGGCGTATATTGTTATTATGAATGTGAATATAATAATAAAGAAAATACAAGTAACAATAAAAAATGCACAGGAATAAATGAAGAGGAAAAATTAAAGGGGTTAGAAATAACAATGATAAAAATCAGATACACCCTAGTAATGCTATTAATGTTCTTAATTTCAATAGGATTTATAGGATGGGCGATAGTTATGTTGAGTGGGGCTAAATAATTAAATTAAAATATATGAAAAATTATAAATATGATAGTGAAATTGCTGATTTAGTTGCAAGAATAATGGGAAATGGGACAATGGTAGTAGAAACAATTAATGAGGCAATTTTGGTAAAGTATTTAGAATTAAGAGGTACACCGATTAAGATACAAAAATCTTTTAGAGACATAGACAAAGATTATAAACAATATATTAAGGAAGAAAAAGATGAAAAGGAAAGACATAAAACAGTAATTAAACAAACATGAAAATCCTAAACGAAATAGAAAAAAGTTATGTTGAGTGGGGTAATAATTAATTAAGTTAGGTGGTATGGAAAAATATAAATGTATAAAAGAAATTATAGGAAGTGTTGAAGTTGGAGAAGTGTTTGCCAAGTCAAATAAAATATATAAAGGAAAAGATAATAAAAAACATAGCAAGTTTTTTGTAAAGGGAGGGGGCGAAAATGATTGGTTGTTAGAAATTAATCTAAAAGATAAAGATTATTTTGAGAAACTTGAGATTATTAAATAATATAAATATGAAAATCCTAAACAAAACAAAAAAAAGACTTTGGGCTATAATAATTGGAATGTGCCTTGGTATTATATTCTTTTCACTTCTTTTATATTATAATATTAACAAAGCTAGTGCATCAGTAAAAACAACTGTAATAGTATCTGTAAAACCAAATCTCTGTAACACCTGCATAGCAAACATTAACCCATATCACTATAAAAGAAACATATTACAGACTAGATTTTGTGAGTGGGTTTGTGATAGGTATAAATAATATAAAAAAAGAAATTATTATTAAATCCCTAATTCCCTACTTAATAGTAGGGGAATTTATCAAAGTTCAACCGTTCCCCATTCTTAATTGATTGGGGAATTAGGGAGATAAAAAACATTTCTTAAAGGAGGTAATAAAATGATTAAAAGTTTTTATTACAGAACAGCAAAGGAGATAAGTGAAGAAGCAAAAAATGCAACAATCAAAAGCTATGTTACTAATCAATCCAAATTTAAAATGAAAGTAGAGAAAAGGAGATTTGAGAATGAAAAAGGTAAGAGAGACAGTACTTAACGGGGATGTTATTGTTCAAGTAGCAGATTTAAAAAAAGCTAAAAAAACAAGAAACGGAGCTTTTTGTCCTATATGTAAAAAATTAATGTATAGAGTTGATTCTGTATATCGCTGTTATCTTCACGGATATTTTAAGGATAATGTTTGTTAAAATGAGTTCTGAGGGTATCTCAAAAAAATACCCTCTCATAGTCTTTTAATTATTAATTTAAATATATGAAAACAATCTTATTATTTTTGCCAATATTATTAATTATAATTCTTGGAATATCAAAAGAGTTATCATTATTAACATCGTCTTTGTCTATATTATTATGGGTGATAACATATGCTATGATATGGTTAATAATAGTAGCAAATATTTAATAAAAATAAATAATATGAAAAAAATAGAAGGAACAATAGCGATTGGAATGGTAGTAATTTTTATTTTTACTACTGGGTTTGTATTCGGCGGAAGTTATGAGCAAGGTCGTGAGAAGAAGAAAGCAGCCCCTTGTAAGCCTGTATCGAAAGAAAAGGTAGTTGAGGTCGAAAAGGAAGTTATAATCGATAATACGGACAATGAGAGCATTAATTATTGTTGGATACAAAGAAATGAGTTACAAGACGAGCTTGTAGATAAAAATAAAGATTTAAAAAAAACAGAGGCGGACTTATTATTTTTAGAAACACTAGTAAAAAAAGAACGAAGTTATAAAGATAATAGAATTGATAGATGTGCAGAAGAATTAGATAGTATGAGTAAAAGCAGAGGTGATTGTAGAAATCATGAGAGTGAATTAAGCAAGAAATATCAAGGATGTTTAGATAGTTTAGAAAAATATAAATTTTAATAATATGTCATTAAAATCATCAGTAGAAAAAAAAGGGAAAACAGTAACACAAATAATAACAGGTACGACAGGAATAAAAAAGACAATCAAAGGAATAAAGACAGAAACAATACAGCAAGGACAGTTTACTAAGTTTGAGACAATGGATGGTAGATTGGTAATGATTAATGATAATAATGTGTTGTGCGTTGAGGTCTTTAGAGAAGATAATTTAAAAGAACTATGAGAAACTACATTGAAAGATGCCCTATGTGCAAAGGCGAAGGACATCTAGGGAAAATTGCAAGTAGTCATCTTAAAAATGACACTGCAAAGCTATTATTAAAAAATGGATATACCAAAGAGCAAATACATAAAGTTCTAGGGTATACGCACTTTTATAGTGTTAAGAATTTAGAAATTAAATAATATAACAAAAGGAGGAGAAATGATTATTGAAAGATTTTTTATGTTCCTACTCATTATCTTACTATCCCCAGCTATAATTGCATATGGGATAATTAATAGAAACTTTTTGAGTCCAATAACAATGGATTACTTAGTTAAAAATGTAATGGGTAAGTAACATAAAACAGTTTGAGGCTACTGTCAAAAGCCTCTTTAATTAAGTAATGTGTAATTATGAAAAGAAAATACGAAATATTTGAAGATAACATTTATTATAACATGTGGTGTGTAAGAAGTGTGGGAGATACACATTTTAATAATCATTATAGTTGGCATTTCCCTACAAAAAAAGAAGCAAAAACGTTTCTATCTTTAATAGAAATAGCTTATTAATTAAAACAATATTATGAAATTTACATTTCCTAAAATCAAAGAAATAACCACAGCAATAGGCAAGACTTCAATCCTGAACCAAGTATACAAGATAAAAGAAGAAGTCTTTGAGTTTCAGAACTCCAAGGGTAAAGAAAGGGATCTAGAATGTCTAGATATACTTCATAGCTCTGAAACTCTCGTTAGAATGCACTTTGAAGGTCGAGAAGATGAGATAGATGGTTTGATTAAGTGGGTCGTTGAGAAGAATAGGGATAGGGGGTATTATTAATATAAATTTATGAAAAAAGAAACATATAAAAATGAATGCTATATAGCGAACGAAAGAGATGTTTTAAACTATGTAACAAAATCATCCACAAAAAAACAAAGAAGAAAATTTAATATAGGAGATATTTTTATCAACGGGGCTGTTTGTAAAAAGTGCGGAGATTATATCAGAAGTTATCACAGATATGACTTTAAATGGTGCAAATGCGGCACGATAGCAGTAGATGGCGGAAGTTGGTATTGTAAAAGAAATGGTGAAGAAGAAGATAGAATAGATGTTATAGAGAAGTTCATTAAGTAATATATAATATATGAGAGAAAAATTTACAAGAGAATTAGAAAATTTAGCTGATTTAGTTCTTAAATATTCTGGAATACATAGAGATTATAATGATGAAGATTTAAGTAATGCAATGATAGTATTACAAGAAATTCTACTTGCTAAAACCATGGATTTTAACAGAGATAAGTTGAACGAGGAACAGATTATGCTACTAGTTGAAGAACTAGGTAAAAACATACACCAGAGTATTCTACTTGCTAGCGGAGTTGATTTAAAAAATATTTATGACAATGAATACAAAGATTAGGTTTATTATTAAAAAAAATATATGTTTCCAAGAAAAAGTAAATATCTTAAAAAAAATATGGGATGGGAAGATTTAGGTGAAGTTATTAAAAGCGAGGTGCATGTTTACTGTGGCACAAGAGTGTTTATAGGTAAAGAAAATGGTAAAGTATTCAAATTTTGTCCGAAATGCTTAGTCAAGGTTGATAATGTTTCTAAGGAGGATCGTTCTGAATTACTCGAATATTGTGCTAATTTAGAGCATGAGCGTTGGGCCAGTTGGCAAAAATGGTTACATCAATGTAGTATTAAAAACGAAGACGGAACACTTACTATGCCAAAGGAAAAAGTTGAAAGATGGGAGCGTCAAATAAAAACAAATTATAAGGATTTATCAGAAAAAGAAAAGGAGAGCGATAGGCATCAGGTAATTCCTTATTTAGAGTATATATTGGATAAAATTTTATAAAGCTTATGTCAAAAAAAAGAATAATAACCAACAAGGAGAAATTAAGTATTTTACTTAAAAAAATGAAGATTTATAACAAGTTAGAATATTGGGTAAGAATAAGAATTTCTTCTTACAATGTGATGTTTCGGAAAGCTGATAAACTTGCTAAAAAAATTCAAGAAGATCAAAAAACATATGAAAGAAATGAAAAAATCGAACAAAGAACTGACAGAAGATTTAAAAGAGTTACTTAGTCATGTAAGGCCTAGTTGGGAAAAAGAGACTTATGACAAGATCAACGAAATAAAAAGAGCTATAAAAAGTAAGTACCCAGAAACAAAAAAAAATATACTAAAAAAATATAGCTAAAAACACTTATTAATTTAAATATATATTTATGGAAAAAAGAGAACATGACATGGAGTATGATAACTTCATGAAAACTTATCAACAAGGGACAACTAGTGGTGAGCAAGTAGGGTTTTTAATTTCGCGTTTAGCTCAACACTTTGCTACTACTAATTTAAAGTTAGCAGAAAAAAGAGTTCTTTTAAACAAAGTTGAACTAGTAAATGTAGATACCGTTGATGAACTTACTGGCAAACTTGTCAGCGTAGCTAAAGCTAATATTATGACTGGTAGTTCAGATGAGAGCGCTGCTTACAGGGGCGAGGAAGTTCATCTAAAAAATATAGAGAACTACATTAATTCATTAAAAAACCTTCAAAAAGGAATCTTAAATGAATACTCTCATGTAGGAATAAGTTAATATGTCCAGAGCTTATACAGTGAAAAAAGGTGAACAACCGCCTCTCTTTGCTTGTCAGCACTGTGGAAAGAGACATCAATTAACTTTTCATCCTAGAACAGACTATGAGAAATGGGCCGCTTACAAATGTCCACATTGCAAAAAAAGCCGATTGTTATAATCGGCTTTTTTCTTATGCTTCTTGACCACTAACTTCTTTTAATGCGAATAATATCAGTAAGGCCATCGTAAGATGCTTTCCTGCACCAGATATACTTGCTAGGAACGTAGCGGTATCTTTTAATACTTTGTCACTCTCTTTCCCTTTTAGTTTATTAAGTTTCTTAATGTCTTTTTCTAGCTTTTGGAGATCCTTAACGAGTATTCCTTTACTTTCTTTTACATCTTCTTTTTTAATTTCTTTCATTCTCGGAGTTATTTCTTTTAGTTGTTTCTTTTCACTGTCTGTTTTTTTAATTTTATCTTTCAGTCTATTAAATCTTTCAAAAGTATTATCTTTTATTTCTTCTTTTCCCTTTTTATCTTTTACTGCTTCACTAAAATACTTTTTAAACTTATCACCTTTTAATGGACTATTATCTTCTTTCGCTAGTTCATATATTTTCTCAGTTATCCTTGTTTTTGTATCTGTATTTTTTTCACCAAGATTCAAGCTTTTTTTCTGCTTTATTTTTAACCCTATATTTTCAGCTACTACATCTTCTATAATTTTATTTGCAACTGCTGGTTGTAATGAAAGCCTTGAACTTAACTTATTTTTTTTGTTATAAGCCCCTATAAAAGCTTGAATTATTTGACGAGCATCAGTCGCCGCTTGTCTTGGTGTATATTTCCTTCCTGTTACTTCACTCACCAAACCTCCTGGCATTGCTTTATTTAAAGCTGTTATATTCTCTATACGATCTTCATCCATTTTAACCACGTTCATAGCTGTATTTCTAGTAACATTGTCATCTCCTTTTATAGTTGTCTCGGCTGCAGCAAGGTCTTTATGTGGAGATGTTTTTCCTCCACTTCTATCTATAAATCTTCTTTCGTATTCCTGATAAGAATCATCTTTTTTTTCTCCGTAGATTTTAACATATTCTTTTTCACTTAACTTTTCTCCAGAATGATTAAAATACTCATCCTTCTTTAATATAGTTTTTTTAGGCTGCCTTTCATCTACTTCTCGTCCAAAAACATCTAAAAATGTTTCCATGAAATTAGGAGCGGATCCATAACCTTTATCATCTATTTTAGTTTTAATCCATTTTCCATCTTTTTCTTTTCTTGAATAAGTTTTATTCTTAAAGATAGCCTTGAACATCTTATCTAATGATCCATTCAAAGCACGTGCTGTAGAAGGTATTTCTGATTTTGCTTGCTCTTCTATATTTTTTTGCATTACTTTTCCTTTCGCTCCTATCATTTGCTTAGGAATACTTTTTTTAGATCCGTCATATCTAAAGAAGTCTTGCAAGTCTTTATTTTTAGAATAGTTTTCACTGAAAAGCCCTTCTAGTTCTTTTGACGGAATATCATTAAATAATGTATTTTGTATTTCAGTTAAACTTTTTTCTTCAAAGAAATCTTTTAAACTTTCATTATTAGAATAATTTTTACCAAACAACGCTTCCTTGCCTTTAACTGAGAATTTGTCCATTGATAAATCTCCTATTTTTTCCATTGCTTCACTTCTGTTTGCTGGTGAATCTAAACTGGTAAGTCTTTTTTTCTTTGCGTTTTTACCGAATAACTCATCTATAATAAATTGAGGAGTTTTTATCTCGTATTTTTCCTCATATTTAATATTATCCAGTAACGGATCAAATATTTCATCTATTTTTTTCTTTACAACGGTTTTTAAATCTATTCCACCTTTAGATTTTGACTCATCCATTATTTTACCTCCATAAGAAGAAATCGCTCCTTCTTTAGCATACTTTATTAAATCCCTTTGTAGATTAGCTATTTCTGAAAGTACCTCCTCTTCTGTTAACTGTCTATTCTCTATTGAGTTTAATAGTATTTTTTGTATATCTTTTGAAGAGATTTCTTTTCCTATTGTTGCCTCTAACGCAGTATCGTATGTAGTATCTCTAATCTTTGAAGTGCCTATAGCATCTATAGGAACATGCATTTTATAATGAGATGCAACTTTATCCCATGTATCTTTTGTCCCGCCATTCTTTGGCACATTATCATTGCCATGAGTATAAGCAATGACACCATCAGAACTTTTTGCTATTTTTGAATTTCGATCAAAAAAAGCTTTATATCCATCACTTATCGGTTCATATGATACTTTAGCACCTTTTTTTATAGCCTCTGCTATTTCGTGTAAAGTATTTACTCCTATTATTTTTCCAAAATTTTCATGATGATAATTTGCAGCGCTACCTGAAGTTTTAAATCCTCCAAGAAATTTTTCAGTTTTAATATCAAATGGTGCTGGTAATTTAAGTTCTAATTTAGATACTTCTCCATTCAAAAAAAGTTTTACAGCGAGATGGTCCGACCATGCAGCTCCACCTGAAACCAATGTATCATCAGGTTTAACTCTGGAAAATACGTCATGAAACATTTTTTTCCATGTATCCTTGTCCATTTTAATCTCCTTGTCTTTACCAGCAGTTCCTATTAATGCAATTCTTCTACTATCTTTGTTCTTAAAGTCTTCAATAATATTTCTTATTTCTTGTTTCTTAATAGAACTAATTTTTGTACCAAGATCTCTTGTTTTAATGTTTGTTTTTAATGGTTGTCCATTTTTATTATAAAGAATTATATCTTCTTTTTTTCTTATCATAGTTGATATGTATTCATCGAAAGACTTATAATTATTTAGTGACAATGTATCATTATATTGTTTATTTATTTTTTTTGCAATTTCAAAATTATCAGAAAGTTCTTTAATTGCGTCCACCTCTTTATACCCTTTTCTCTTTGCTCCTTTAAGTAATTTTTCATTAGATTCAATAATTGAATTTTTCAAAGATCGCAATTCACTTTCAACAGCTCTTTTAAAATCTTCTATTTTACTAGTTCTATTCAAAGCATCTTCTATTTCTTTTTTTCCTTTAGCTAAAACTTGTTTTCCAAGATCTTCTTTTTGTCTAGTTACTGTATGTGGCGTAGGTTTTGTTTTTTCTACTCTTTTTCCTATTGGATTTTCTTTGAAAAATTTTAATCTATTTTTAATAGAAATATTTCTATTGTCTGTTTTTTTAATTTTCTTTTCTGGAACTTTTTCTTTTATCTTTCTTTTTGCTTGATTCTTTATGAAGTTCCATTTTTTCTTAGAGTCAATACTGGATAATTTTTCAACATCTTTTTTAGATAGCATAGGGATGTTGGAGTATTTTCTTTTAACCTCTTTTATTATTTTAACT
>JAOZSG010000046.1:0-1219 GCA_029939785.1 Fidelibacterota bacterium
ATTATATGTCGGTAATCTCATGGCTTGATTTTTATAAAATTCAGGATTTTTAAAAGCGGCTAATCGTTTGATTTTATTCAATGCTCTTTGGCTAATTCCAAATTTTTTTATAAAAAGCATTCCTTCTCTTGTTATTTCAACTTTTTTTGGAAAATCATTTTGTTGTAATCCAGTCAATTTTTTCCACGGTTTAATAATATCAGCATTATCATTTTTCAATAAACCCAACTCATTTCCATTATTGAGTTTTGTTATAAAAAATTTCAAATCATATTTCGATATTTTCATAATATCATTCAAAAATTGCCACTGATCTTTATAAGGTACAAATTTTTCATCTACAAAAAGAGAATTACCTTTTATCCTTGCCAACATTTGAAGTGGCAGAGCAATAAGATTTCCTAATCCACCTTTTGGCATAATATCTTGATTGGGAAATAATCTATCATAAGATTTGAATGAAATCTGATATCGCCTGTTCATGGAATAGGTCAGTAAAAAAGTTCCAAATTTCCGAGCCAGTAATGCAGATACCTCTTCTTCAAAGAAAAACCAAATATGCCCACCATTACCCGATCTGGAACGTTCAACAGCAAAAGGAATTTTTAATTCTATACAAATTTTTCTTATAATCGAAATATCTTCTTCCCATCCATCATTATCAAAATCAATGGCAAGAAAATAACATTTTTCATCCTGATTCATAGGATAAATTCCGATTATTTGGTATCCGAGAAGATGTTCTTCAACAACAGTTTCGTTTATTGGGGAGTATGATTTTTGATTACACTTTGAGCATTTAATTTTAGGTTTGAAACAAATCCCAGGTTTCCATTCATTCAAACAAACAGGACAATAACCTGACATTCCTTTTTTATTTGTCCATCGCTTGGCATATACATCTTCTCGTCCTTTAAAGAGAGATCGAAAAAGTTTGATCTTTTCATTTTTAGGAGAATATTTATTGATATTATCAACTACAGTGGACTTTAGTGAGACTAAATTTTGCTTATTCTCTTTTGATAATGTTTTTTGAAGATGATCTGGTTTTTGGTCAATTTGCAATAAGTTTGCAGTAGTTTCTAATTGAGATATTTTTGTTTTTAGAATTTGATTTTCTTCAAGTAGAGCCTGATATTTTTCATATAATTCTTTAAATTTTATTTTAATCCTCTGATTTGTTCTACTGAAAGTCCGGTAAACTCGCATATTTTATCTA
>JAOZSG010000046.1:1319-3924 GCA_029939785.1 Fidelibacterota bacterium
TAATGAATTTCAATAAGAAATGATTTTGTTTTTTCTTTCATTATTTACCAATTGGAAGTTTAAATTTCATTACTACCTCACCAGTTTCTTTATCAACAGAAATAGATTGATCTTCACTTAATAATTCCTTACCTGTTGCCATTTTCATCAGACCACTGAAAAACTTTAATCCATTATTCAATGTTTCTTCAACCTGTTCCGATTCAGAAACATTATCTTCGGCTTGTTTATCGGTTTGTTGAACCTTGGGTTTATTTTTAGATTCATTTTCAGATTCTTTTTCTGAATCATTAAAAATTTCATCTTCAGATTCAAAAGATTCTATGATTTCAGGACTCTCAATATCTTCTTCAATCTTTTCTTTTTCCTGTTGTAAAAACTCATCTTTCTCAGGCAAATCCAATTCAATCATTTTCTTTAATTGATCTATGAATGTTGATCTACCTTTGGCAGAAAAATCTACTTCATCAGTAATGGAATCCACATTTAATACAGCATTGAAAAGTTCCTGTTTCAAAATAATACCATCAGCAATTCGTGATTCAATGCTATTTATTGCTACCATATTGATAGCAGTGATAGAACTACTCTTTTGCCCAATTCTATTAACTCTACCAATTCTTTGATTTTTCTTGGCTGGATTCCATGGTAAATCAAAATTAATAACAGTATCCGCAAATTGAAGATTCAATCCTGTTCCCCCTGCTTCTGTGGAGAGTAAAATATTACATTCGGGATTTTTTTCAAATTCATCAATCAGTTTTCCTCTCTTTTTTACAGGAACATCACCGGAAAGTGTAGAATATCCAATCTTATTGGCATCCAACATTCGTCCAATCAATTTCAACATAGTTTTCCATTCGGAAAAAATTATTATTTTTTTCTTACTATTAATAATATTCAGTTTTTCAACGAGAATATTTTCTAATTCATCTAATTTTGGTGAATAATTTGTTTCTTTATCAACAAGATAAGAAGAATCACAAGTCATTCTCATGGAAGTTAAAATCTGCTGAATACGTTGAATATCAAAAAATGTTTTATGCTTTTTATTGATATAATATGAAAGAGATTTTACATAACCGGCAAGCATATCATATTGAAATGGATGTAATTCAACAGGAACCATAACTTCTTGTACTTCCGGTAATTGTTTCAATACATCTCGTTTTTCACGACGAATTATATAATCACTTAATCTTTCATGAAGCTTTTGTAAATCATAATATCCGGTAATCTTATTTTTTTTACTTTTATCAAAATAACAATGATTCATTGAAAATTCCCATTGTGGGGTCAAAAGATGAGGATCAACAAAGTTCATTATTGAATAGAGATCAAGTAGGCGATTTTCCAAAGGAGTTCCGGTAATTACTAATGCATGTTTTCGGGGAATTGCTTTGACAGCGTGAGATGTTTTAGTATCATAATTTTTTATCCGTTGGGCTTCATCCAGTATAATCATATCCGGAGGAGTATGATAAATCGTTGTAATATCTCGCATTACTGCTTCATAATTTGTAATCAGGAAAAAAGCATCACTATTTCTGTAAATTTCTTTTCGCTGATCTCTATTGCCCTCTACAATCACTGCTGTTTCATCACAAAATTTTTCGATCTCTTTTTTCCATTGTGCTTTTAGAGAAGCGGGGCAAATTATTAAAGTCTGTTTTATATTGAAAATTTCTTTTTTAAATACAGCTGTTGTAATGGCCTGTATTGTTTTCCCTAATCCCATTTCATCTGCAATGATACTGGCAGATTTAAATATTGAAAACTCCACACCCTGTTTTTGATATTCGAATAAATTGCCTTTGATTTTTGAATAATCGAGACTTGTGTTTGTTATTAATTTTTCTAATGATTCTTTTTCAAAATGCTTTTCTATCTTTTCATTTACTTCCGGACGGATAAGAATTTCCTTTATTTCCTGTGCAGCCTGCAAAAAATGTAAAAATTCTTTGTATTTTTGAGGGAATATATATTCAGACCTTTGTGGAAAATATTTATTTAGTAGATTGATAACTTCAGGATTTTCAGAACCAGGGGAAAAACATTTGATATTATAATTATATTTCGGATCAAGATAAATTTCTGTAAAAGGGTAATTGTGTTTATTTTCCAAATTCCTTTTCTTATACTTGTTTTTCAATTGTGAAATTGTGTATATCAAATGTTTACAGGTCCCCAATTTGTTTGAACGAAAATCAGGACAGGAACAATAACCTTCTTCTGTTTCAAAATCACGTATAGTCAGTTCATATTTTCTTCCGGAAACAGATGATAATTTATGAATACCATGAAGATTTTCATTTATTTCTAATTTATATTCTTCTTTGTTTGCTTTTTTTTGACGTTCTTTTAAAACACGTTCAATCATTTCTTCTTTGCTATATTTTTTCCCTTGTGAATCATTTTTTTCTCGTAATTCTTCCAAATAATCTCTTAAAAAAAGTAATGTAGCACTTATATGTGAACATATTTTAAATGGAGTTTCACAGTTGCATTCATAACGTAAATTTTTATTTTGATATGAAACGTTTACTACAAAATCTTTGTATTTCCCTTCAATACTAAAATTATATTTATTATCAACTTGTGATAT